>JAZSIB010000221.1:0-2879 GCA_045533585.1 Lachnospiraceae bacterium
CGTGTGCATGCGTACATACATCAACTGCACTTCCGCTTGCTGCCTGCAATCCGCCACAGTTTTCGTCGCACACATGGTTGCACGACCGGGCTGCAGGCGCATCCGCCTTCGCTGTCACTACGGGCATACTGCACATACTTATGAGCATCGCTACTGTCAGCACGATGCTCCATACCCGCTTCATCCTGGTTCTCATTCTTTTCATAGTTGGTCTCCTTATTTTCTTTATATTTCATTTTTGATTCACGATAATGATACGATTGATTCGTTTTCAGTCCTGCCCATCCGGTCCGCCCAGATTATCGTTCGTTCCGCAAATGCGTACTTTGCCACTGTATCACAACCTCCCCCGTTTGTATCACAGTGTGTAAAATCCGTAGCATTTTGCGTAAAGATTGCCGAGTTTCCGGTACAACAAGTAGAATCAGAACAACAAAACATCTCTAAAATGCAAGAACCGCCCGAAAAGCGGTTCTTACTTCTTTTCAGCATTTTTCTTACATTCCAATCGTTGCAATCACAATACCCGCGATGATAATCGCGGCACAGAGCAGCCGGTATCCCACTCCTTTTTCGCGGAATACAAGCCAGCCGCAAAGTATCGTAACCAGTACGCACGACTGTTTGATGAGCGTCATCACGGTCACGCGGCTCTCTGCCATGCCGTTCGCCAGGAACAGCGCACGGTCGCCAACCATGAACAGGACACTAAGAATCGGAATCCAGTAATTCTTTTTTAGTTCCTTCCAGTTGATGCCCTGTTTTTTCACTGAACTGTAAATCAGATATCCAAGGTACAGTAAAAGCAGGAACAACATATACCAGAACTGCAGCTGACCGCTGGTTACATCCCTCATCAGCAGTTTATCGAGCAGACCCGACAGTGCATTCAGGACACAGGACACCAGCGCGTACACCGAATACTTAATATGTGTATTCTCATTGCTTCCCTTCTTCCTCGCATTCACCAAAATGAGTCCGGTCAGTACCAGAATCAAGCCGATGACCTGCCACAACGTCAGTGCTTCGTCCAGTACGAAAACACCGAGCAAGGTTGCAAAGAGGACGCGTGCCAAGTCCATGACCCCGTACAGCAGTACAAGCCACATCCATGCTTCCATGTGAGTTGCCTTTCCATAGCGGATACGCTCCGGGAATCCGATCTTCTTCTGTACTTTGCGGAGCGTCTTGTTCGCAAAGTATCCTGCCTTCTCGGCATTTTCCTTGATAGTGGCATCGATGTATGCCTTATCCTTGCTGAGGCGGTTGAACTCATCCTGCAGCGGCTTCAGTACGCTTACTACCGCTTCACCAACTGCCATCTTGAAGTCACCGTAGCCCTTGCCGTCAAATTCTCTCTCGACTTCTTCCACGCTCTTATTCAGGCAGCATCTGTAGATATCAATCAGATTGCTTACGCCCGGCTTATCCTCACGGTAAAGCACTTCGCTTCCGGAGTCAGTTACGGCACGCTTACATTTTCTCATAATCGTATCCGGATGATCCATCAGATAAATACTTGCATTCGTATTCTCGTCAGACTTACTCATCTTCTTATCCGGCTCCTGAAGACTCATAATCTTAGCACCGGCTTTTCCGATATACGGTTCCGGAATGGTAAATACATCACCGTAAATATTATTAAAACGGTTCGCGATGTCACGGGTAATCTCAAGGTGCTGCATCTGGTCCTTACCAACCGGTACCACGTCTGCCTGGAACAGCAATATATCTGCTGCCATCAGTACCGGGTAGGTGAACAGACCGGCATTGATGTTATCTGCGTGCTTCGCGGACTTATCCTTGAACTGGGTCATACGGTTGAGCTCGCCCATATAGGTAAAGCAGTTCAGAATCCATGCAAGTTCCGCATGTGCCGATACATGGGACTGATAGTAGATGCAGTTCTTTGCCGGGTCAAGGCCTGCAGCTATGTACAGAGTGAGAAGATTTCTCGCTCTTTTCCTTAACTCTGCCGGGTCCTGTCGCACGGTAATCGAGTGCTCATCTACTACACAGTAGAAGGTCTCGTACTCGTTCTGCAGGGTTACGAAGTTCTTTAATGCCCCAAGATAATTTCCAAGCGTCAGATTGCCTGTCGCCTGCATTCCGCTAAATAATGCTTTCTTTCCGTCTATCATAATAGTATTCCTTTCTGTCATCTCATCATTCTATATATCGTTGATCCGTTTGCTTCGTACCCAAACACTTTTGTCCCTTCCGCTTCTTCACACAAAAGCAGAATCAGACACTCCGTCTCGATGCAATTACAGTTCAACCAACTCACCCAGTTGTTCAAAGGAATCCGCTACTTCATCCCAGCCGTCCGCCGTGCCAAAGCCGTAGCGTGCAAAGATGAACGGAACCCCTGCTTCCGTGGAAGCATCCTTATCGCCCTGGGTATCTCCCATATATACCGGTGCCTTCAGTTGCCATCGGTCAATGATATTGCGGATATTCGCTGCTTTTAGTTCACCGGTATCACCCGGACACAGATGATCGTCAATCAGATAACCGAACTTATGCCCCTCTAAGAACGCCTCTATATATCCTGCCCTGCAGTTGCTGACGATAAACAGCTTAAAGCCACGTTCCTTCAATGCTTTCAGTGTTCCTTCGATATCACCGAGCAGCTCACCTCTGTGTTCAATCAAATACGGACACTGTTCCTTTACGCATATCTCCATTACGGAAAGTGCCTTCTCAAACGGTACCGAAGTAAACATGCCCTTCGCGATGTCTTCCAGCGGAAGACCGTAGAATGTCTTCAGTCTCGGTCCGGTAATCTCATCGGTAATCTCAGGGTACCTTGATGCGACCTCCTTCCACACCACCGCTGCCGGTTCCGTGGAATCCCATAAGGTTCCGTCGAGATCAAA
>JAZSIB010000044.1:0-2258 GCA_045533585.1 Lachnospiraceae bacterium
TCTATGCGGGAGAAGAGGACTTTGCGGTAAGTCCACTACTGGAAGAGATTATGCAGGAAACAAACCGTCGGACCGCAGCGGCACTCGAAGATATCCGCAGGGCAGAAGAGCTCGTATTGGATTGCGGTCTGGAGGGGTATCGTGATACGGTACAGGCGGATCAGAAGTTCATGGAGAAGCTGGCAGGAAGAAAAGACTATGTGACATATTCGGAGTGTATCAGAGCGTATAAGTTCGGGCAGATAGGACGTTGTAAAAAAGATGTGGACCCGGAAGCGCGGGAGCTGGCAAAGACGCTCAGGGATCGATGTAAGGATACGATTAGTGAACTGATAAAGCAGTATTATTTTCAGGATTTTCACGCGATGTATGAGGATATGTGTGCCTGTGCAGAGCATATGCAGGAATTGATTCGTCTGACCGGTGTTTTTCGCAAAAAATACAGCGAAGCAAAGCAGGACAAGAATCTTTTGGATTTTTCCGACCTCGGGCATTATGCACTGCAGATTCTTCTGGCGGAGAAGGACGGGGAGTATGTCCCGTCAGAGGCGGCAGGAATTCTGAGAAGTCGTTTTGACCGGATTATGGTGGATGAGTATCAGGATAGTAACCAGATTCAGGAGACCTTGCTCAGAACGGTGTCGCGCCTGCATGAAGTGAGCGCGGACTATCCGAAGGGACGCCCGAATATATTCATGGTAGGAGATGTGAAGCAGAGTATTTATCGTTTCCGTCAGGCATGTCCAAAGCTGTTTATGGACAAATACGATGAATACGGGCAGGGTGACCCGGCATATCAAAAGATTGTGCTGAAGAAAAACTTCCGAAGTCGTCCGAACGTACTGGATGCTGTAAACAGTGTGTTTGAATGGTGTATGCACAGGGAGTTTGGCGGCATCGAATACGACACGGATGCGGCGTTACATGCCGGCCTTCCGTATGAAGCAGGGGACGGGGCAGAGAGTCCGTATGACCCGGAGCTGATGTTAGTGTACCATGCGGAGGAAACAGAGGAGGAGTCTGTAGAGAAGGTGGTTGCGGAGGCCCGAGCCTGCGCAGAGAGAATTCAAAGACTCACAGATGGGAACGAGGGTCTTTTGATTACAGAAAAAAACGGCCAGACAAGACGTGCAAGATTTGGAGATGTTGCGATTCTTCTGCGCTCTGCAAAGGGTTGGGCAGATACTTTTGTGAACGTTTTGAAGGATATGGGGATTCCTGCAACGGCATCAATATCAACCGGCTTTTTTGAGGCAGGGGAAGTGGTTACGGTATTGAATTATCTGAGGATTCTGGATAATCCGAAGCAGGACATTCCTTTGGCGCAGGTGTTGCTGTCGCCGCTTGGAGAATTTTCGAACAATGAGCTTGCAAGGATGAAATATGGCTCCGGAAAGCTGTACGACAGTATGAACGCGTATCTGCAGCGGTCAGCAGAAGAGACTGCGGATGAGGCGGATGACGGACTGCGGCAGAAGACGGGATGTTTTATGGAAACATTCCGGTATTTCAGACAGAGAATGAAATATCTGCCTGTGTCGGAGCTGATTCAGGAGATATACCAAAAGACCGGATTGTATAACATCATGTCTGCGCTCCCGGCGGGAGAGCAGCGTGCTGCCAATCTTGAGTATCTTCTGCGCCATGCACAGAAATATGAGACGACAAGCTACTATGGCTTGTTCCAGTTCGTGCGGTATGTGGAAAAGCTGAAGGACAACGAGGTGGACTTTGGAGAAGCGTCTACGGCGGATGCGGGAAATGCCGTGAAAATCATGACCATTCATAAGAGCAAGGGTCTGGAGTTTCCTATTGTTCTGCTGCCGGGCTGCGGAAAAGCGTTTAACCAGATGGATGCAAATACCCGGGTGGTTCTGCATTCGGATTACGGTCTGGGACCGGAGTGCATCGACAGTGAAAAACGTACACGAGTTACAACTCTGAAAAAACAATATATTCGTCAGATGCTGCGTCAGGAGACGATAGCGGAAGAACTTCGTATGCTGTATGTGGCGATGACGAGAGCAAGAGAGAAGCTGATTCTGTTCGGAAGTGTCGGAGATATTGAAAAGTTCCTTGCTTCCTGCATGGAAGGAGGCAATCGGATGGATTACCGGAGGCTTGCTTCCGCCAATTCCTATCTGGACTTTGTAAAGGGAGCAGTTCTCAAAAGCTTTGCAGAGAGAGCAGCGGACAGTCTGCAGCCGGACAATCCCGTGGCGCTGCCGGTGGTGACAACAGGACAGTCTGTCGTATGG
>JAZSIB010000204.1:0-2742 GCA_045533585.1 Lachnospiraceae bacterium
GAGGGGCACCTCGTCTTATCACTTGGAAAGCAAGAAAAACAACAAAATCAAAAATAATTAGGAACGTAGTAATGTGTAGATAACAAGAAGAAAAACAGGGAACGTTCCGGAATGGAGATAAGAATGAAGAAATTAGTATTATCAATGTTGATGGCAACCATGCTGGTAGGATTGACCGCATGCGGTGGTAAGGGTGAGGAAGCACCTACCCCTACAACGAATCCTTCCGCAACAGAAGCGCCGGCGACTCCGACCCAGGCACCGGAGAATGACGACGCACAGACTCCGGATAACAACGAGACAGTAACTCCGGATGTAAGCGCAAAGGACCCGGTAGATGATGTAGCAATTCTTGAGGTACAGGATGCAGTCGTAGCTCTTTCCGGTCAGAACTTCGGTAACTTTATGATGAGCGAAGAAATTTTTGATAAGGAAGCAGCAGGCTGGGTACTCGGTTACGAAGGTTTTGATAAGGACTTTGAAGCAGCAAGCCACTTTGCACCGATGATGAGTTCTACCGCTTTTGAACTTGCTTTCTTCCGTGTAGCGGAGGGTACTGATGTACAGGCATTTGCGGATGATATCCGTGCCAATGCAAACCCGGTAAAGTGGATGTGTGTACAAGCTGATGTTGTTAAGACTGCAATCCGCGGCAATACGATTCTCTTCGTTATGAGTGATGAGCGAAATGCAGATGCTCTGATTGAAGCATTTAACAGCTACGACCCGGCAACCTATGTACCGCCGGTAAAGACGAATCCGTTGACCGGTAAGACGATGGAAGATATGTTCTGGGATATCGCTTCCGGCTGTGGCTTCATCGAGGCAGCAACTGACGGAACCTACAACGAGACCTCTAAGACTCAGCTTGGATTTAAGGATTTTGATGCAAGCGGTTATGAGGATGCTTACGTAGACTATAGCACCGAAGGAAGTGCATACCCGTATGCCATCGGTCTGTTCCGTTTGCCGGAAGGTGCTGACTGCTACGCATTTATGGATGCACTCGGTCTTGGTGTAGATACTTCTCTCTACGGTGACACTGCAGATTACACTCTGTACTATGATGAGGCAGAAAGAGTAGTTGCGTATTGTGTGGCTTCCAGCTATGATATCGTTATGGCATTCCAGGATGGGCTTACTTTCACCTACATGGATATGTTCTGCTACAGATAAGTAATCCGAACGGATAATGTACGACGCCGGGTCCGAGAGGATTCGGCGTTGTTTGTACTTTGAGCAAGATTGAATTCGTGTTTTATGCACGAGCTCTTGAATGGGAGTATATGTTGAAGCGAAGATGCTTCGGAATGGTGGTAACATGATTTTTTCCAGTGTACAATTCCTATATTGGTTTTTACCGATTGTAATCCTGCTGTATTTTGCAGTGCCGTGGAAATTGAAAAATGCAGTGCTGCTGATTGCGAGTCTGGTGTTTTATTTCTTCGGGGAGCCGGTTTATACCTTCCTGATGCTCGGTTCCGCTTTTATTGGATATTTGCATGGTCTGGTGATTGATAAGTTGCGAGGGACGAAGTGGGCGAAGGTGGCGTTAATTTCGTCGCTGGCATTCGGACTCGGAGCACTTGGATTTTTCAAGTACAGTAATTTCTTTATTACGAACATAAACCAATTGTTTCATTCGAAGATTGGTCTTCTGAGTCTGACGCTGCCGATTGGTATCAGCTTTTATACCTTCCAGATTCTTTCGTATACCATCGACGTATATCGCGGACAGGCGAAGGTGCAGAAGAATCCGATCAGCTTCATGGCGTATGTAACGCTGTTCCCGCAGCTGATTGCAGGGCCAATCGTGCGTTACCAGACGGTACAGGATGAGCTGAATAGCAGAAAGCATACACTGGAAGACTTCTCTGCCGGTATTACTCGCTTCTGTGTAGGTCTTGGCAAGAAGATTCTGCTAGCAGATGCATTGTTTGAACTGATTAAGATATTGTCCGAACAGGAAGAACGTTCCGTGTTGTCCTACTGGCTGTGTGCGGTTGCGTTCATGCTGCAGATATACTTTGATTTCTCCGGCTACAGTGATATGGCGATTGGTCTTGGCAGACTGTTCGGATTCCACTTCCTGGAGAACTTCAACTATCCGTATATCTCCCAGAGTATTGCAGAGTTCTGGCGCAGATGGCACATGTCACTCGGAACATGGTTCCGTGATTATGTGTATATCCCGCTCGGTGGTAACCGATGCTCGAAGGCAAGATGGTTCTTCAATGTGCTTGTTGTATGGTTCCTGACCGGATTCTGGCACGGCGCTTCGTGGAACTTCATCATCTGGGGACTGTATTTTGCGATGTTCCTGCTGCTCGAAAAGCTTTTCCTCGACAAGCTCCTACAGAAGCTTCCGAGAGTGCTGCGTACTATATATGTGCTGTTCTTCATCAATATCAGCTTTGTTATCTTCAATGCAGACAGTATGAAGGAAGTATTTGAGAATCTTGGCGGTATGGTAGGTGCAGGCGGTATTGCAGCGACAGATGAGACGACGCTGTATTATCTGGTAAGTTATGCGGGACTTTTGCTGATTGCCGCAGTACTCTCAACACCATTGATGAAATGGATTGGCGAGAAGTTGAAAGCAACGAAGACCGGGGCGAAGGTGATGATGGTATTAGAGCCTGTTTTCGCAATCCTGATCATCCTGATGGCAACCGGATTTATGGTGGACGGTTCGTTCAGAAGTCGGATCGTAGCCATGTCGTTCTGTGAGCCAAGGAGTTG
>JAZSIB010000001.1:0-9001 GCA_045533585.1 Lachnospiraceae bacterium
ATCAGAGATGGATGTCTAACAAATCGGGCACCAGTTGATAATACGGGAACCCTTATAAATCATGTCCTTCTTATACAGCTTAACGAATACTTCCTCAACAGCCTTGGAACAGCCCTCATCCATGATGAAACGTTCTCTGTCCCAGTCACAGGAAGAACCAAGGTGTTTCAACTGCTCGATAATACGTCCGCCGTACTCTGCCTTCCACTCCCATGCACGCTTCAGGAAGCCTTCACGTCCGAGGTCATTCTTATCAATGCCCTCTTCCTTCAGCTTCTCAATAATCTTAACTTCCGTTGCAATACTCGCATGGTCCGTACCCGGCTGCCAGAGCGCATTGTAACCCTGCATTCTCTTAAAGCGGATCAGGATATCCTGCATCGTGTTGTCCAGTGCATGACCCATGTGAAGCTGACCGGTGATGTTTGGCGGCGGAATCACAATCGTAAACGGTTTCTTGTTGTGATCTACTTCTGCATGGAAATACTTCTTCTCCAGCCACTTGTCATACAATCTGCCTTCAATGGCTTTGGGATCGTATGTCTTGGCAAGCTCTTTTTTGTTCTGATTCTCGCTCATACTGTTCCATCCTTTCTTTCTACTGAAATATAAAGCTCAATATATTGCGAAATGATTTACTGACTGTATACACCCCATACAATCAAAAAAGGTCTCTCGCCTAATAAGGGCGAAAGACCGCGGTACCACCTTAATTCGCAACCTGTGACAGTTGCCTCTTACGTGCTTCCTGCAAAGCACTCGCCTGTAACGGGACTCCCCGTTGCACCCTACTGATAATCACTCACGTTCGGATGCACTGTTCCGGAGCTACCTTCGATTCCCACTTCCCGAACTGCCCTTCCAGCCTGCATCTGCAGAGGCAATCTCTCTGGCGGAGTTAGAAACCTAATCCTCTCCTTCATCACATTTCGCATCATATATTGCATCTATCTTATTCCGACTGTCTGCGTTTGTCAAGAGCAATTTATCGATTCCTCTCATAAAACTCCAGAATCATCCCCATAAACTCTTCATCCAGACCACTTACCTTCGCTTTATCAATCTTATCGTAAAACTCCTTATCAACTTCATACGGAATCTCTTCGTTGTACTCCTGATACAACGCTCTATGCTCCACATTTAACGCATCCAGATATGCAATCGCATCATCGGAATAGAACAGATTACTGTGTCCGTTCTGTCCTTCCTTCGTCCAGATGACATGCTCCACATTCGGATTCGTAATCTCATCCAGATAAGCAACCGTAGCCGCGCCATCTGTCAAAATCGTCGTATCCGCATCTCCGTGAATCAACAGCACCGGCGTATCCGTATTGTTAATGCCGCCCACAGCAGTATACCCAAACACTTCACCAAAGCCTATGGTCTGATATATATACAGATATGGGCGAAGCAAAAACGTCAATGGTTTTCCCATCATATCCCTGCACCACTCAAGCACCATGGTGGCAGGATCATTAAACCCGGCAACACTCACAGAGGCCGCAATCTCATGCCCTTCATAGTTGAAGATGGAAGTCACGGCATAAGCACCCCAGCTGTGTCCCAGCAGATATACCGGAAGACCGGAAAAACGTTCCTCGCCTTCAATGAAGTCTAATGCCGCATCCAGGTCCACTACCGATTGCGGCAGACCGATGGAATTCTTCCCTTCGCTCTGATAACAACCGGTATTGTCATATGCAAATACCTGATATCCGTGATCTACAAAATACAAACCTTCTGAGAAGTAGTTCTCTGCACCTCCACCAATTCCATGCGAAAACACTACAAGCCCCTTCGTATTCTCTGCACCATAAAGGTATCCCTGTAATGTATTCTCTCCGGATGCAAAGGAAAACAATTCCCGTTCATACTGCTCCTTCACATCTTCATATCTGAGGGATGCCGTAAGTTCTTTCTCCACGGTACGGGCAAATATATCATCAAAATTTATCTTGATTGCCACAAATGCAGCAACCGAAAACAAAACAAACAGACTGATTACTCCGATTCCGATCCATCGAAGCAATTTTTTCTTTCTATCCATATCCGTTTCCTTCCTTACAAAATAATTCCTCGCTTATCAAGAATCACCTGCATATCTGTCGCAAACTGCGGATATGTGAGTGTAAACTCTTTCAGCTCCTTATGCGCCTGTTCACAGTTCTTCCCGGCCGCCTCTACGCGCTCCTTCACCTTACGTCTGCGCTCGTTCATATGATGGCGCACCTCCACCATCTCGCGCGCATCTATAATGGCCTCCGGCTGGTACACCCAGACTTCGGCATCCTTCAGGCCAAAACGTTGCAGACACTCCACCAACGCAGCATTATACCGCTCCAGAAGTTCTGTGTTCTTACGGTATTCTGCGCGCTTCACTTTCACCTTATAGTATTGCTCCCAAAGATAATCCAACTCTCTGTGACTGCTGACCCCATATTTTTCATACACATAGTCAATTGCATTAACACAAGCCACCAGTTTTATCTTCACCTTGTTCAGCAACTGGATGGCACGATTCATTTTTGCCTCAGCCACCGCCAGTTCACGGCGCAGCTTCCTGACGGAGGTAATGATATATGCCGCCATCGCCATTGCCAGCGTCCCCGTTACCAGAATCGGTATCATCAGCACCACGCCAAACTTCTGCATCAGATACATGAGGATGATGAAGACAACGCACACTATAATAATAAGCGCGAAGGACAATTTACGGAAGAAACGGATTCTTGTTTCTGCTTCCTCCTTCTCGTAAAGAATTGCGCCTTTCTCGCCTTCGAGATTCCTTACATCGCGGTTAATCAGTTCCCTATACTGTTCCTGCTCCTTCAAGGTCTTAAGAGAAGCCTCTACCTCCTGCTCATAGCGTTCCATCTGCAGGAAACGTGCCGGAGAGATGGACTGATCCTCCTTGTCCTGAAAACGCATCCGCTCTTCATTCAGACGGATGATATTGCCCGCAAGCGCCTCTGCCTCAGCGCGCTGTTCCGCACCCAGATCATCTATCTTCTGTATATCCGTAAGATAAGACATCACGGCTTCATACTCATGCTCTGCCTGCAAGCGGTTCTCCGTCGCTTCCTCATACTGAACACAGTACTCCGTCAGCTGTTCGGTCACATCCTCTACGCCTGCTTTCCCCTGTTTAAAGCGCTCTTTTCTTAAAGCCTGTCCTACCGTCAGACGCTCCTGGCTGCTACCTTCCTCCTGTTGTTTTCTCCTTTTGAACAATCCCATCAACCGTTCTCCGCTCTGTATTTATTCTTCAATCTTCCGATAAACTCTTCTACCGCCTTATAATACTCCGAAACCCTTCCGCTTTCTTTGAGATTCCGTATCCGCATCAATTCATGATAGTCATATGTATTATCTTCATAGTCTGCCACATGGAACAGTTCATTCTCTATCTCATCCAACAACGGACGGTTCTCCGCCAGTCTGCCCAATTCTTTTTCAAACTGATCCTCCTGTTTTGCAAGTTTGAGTGCATACAGGTATTGTTTCAGAGATTCCTTGTTGCCATTGCGCTCATATGCCGCCCGGAATTCCTCTGCCGCAGTCAGGAAAGCACCGGTCTTTGCATACAGTACGGCAAGATTGTGAAGAATATCTCCATACTCAATGGAATTCATCTCAACCGGTTCACGGGAATATAAAATATTGCGGTACGCCTTCATTGCCTCTCGGTACTGTCCATTCTCCAGATACTGATTCGCTGCACGTTTCTTACGCTGCAACGGTGTCATCTCGTTCAAGATATCCAGTTCACTCAGCAACGCACGGATTTCTTCTTCCTCATAATAGTCCGCACTGCATAAAATCAACACAATAATATCTTTAATTCCTGCATGGGTTGCATACAGTTTTTCGAGCTGGTTCGCACGTTCCTCCAGCCCTAATTCATTGCGCAGAAAAGCAACCAGCTCCGGGCACACCAGCTCTTCACTTACCGTTTCAATATTGTGGTAAATGTAATAACAAAGCTCTTCTATCGTGTAAACCCTTGTGCCGGTGGATAAAAAGTAATACGGATTCCGTGCCGTCTTTCCGGCACATAAGATTACCTTACCCATAACGTTCTCATCCTTTTCCTGCTCTTACTATATTACTATAGCTTCAGTACCTGTTCCCAGACTCTGTAATTCGTCTTATAGAACTCGCCAAAGCCGATATCCTTCAGCTTAACCACCGCCATATCGCGGCTGATAAAATGCAGACTCAACTGCAGTCTCGTCGTCCTGCGTTCCTTACGCACCGGTCCATCCAGCGACATAATCTCCAACATGGTATCCTTACGCACCGCGTCGCATACCGCAAATTCCAGTTCATTGCACTGATCAAGAATCAGTGTACAGCCCGCCTTTGCGGTCTTCCAACAGTCTCCTGCTCCTGCCAACTGCAACTGATATGCCTGAGCATCGTGATACACTCTCAGACTGACGGACGCCTTGATACAATCCTCTGTCAGGAACTGATACTCGGTCAGACGGTTCAACGCCAGCGCCCTGGCCGCATAGCAGGCACCCTTGGTATACAGATTCTGTCCCAGAAAAACACGGCGACCCATGCATAGCCTGCGCAGAACATCATTGGCCCAATCTCCCTCGAAACCGCGTCCGGTTACGAAGAGCGAAGTAATAATCTTCTTATGCAATGTCAGATTCGCAATCGACTCAAACGCATGTGCCAGCCGCTCTGCCGACAGCTCCGACAGCATCTTGAAGCTGAGCTCCTCAGACAAGTCAATACAGTCTGCCACAACCGCACAGGGCGTTCCTTTTCTGCCAAAGGTAAGATGACAATACCGTAAGCCATCCACACCGTAATCAAACAAGGCAACATCATTCACCCACACATCACGCGGCTGACTCACTACATAATACATAAAGCTTTCCGTATGCCGGATAATCTTTACGCGGTCACGGTCAATGCCAAGTGCCAGCAGGATGCCATACAGCCGCTCCTCCGTCTCCGGCTCAAAGGTTCGCAATGTAAGCACCAGCTGACGTATGCTGTTGTTCTGATAGCGCTGCCGGATGATACCGAACACCTTACGAAAATACTTCTCAAGCAACAGCTCCGGTTCAAAGACACTTCCGTAAATTTCTACCGACTCATGCTTTACCAGCTTTGACAGCAGCTTGTCCACATAAACGCCTGCCATCCTGTCCCTACAACGTTCTGCCTCTTCTCCGATGACCCATTCCTTCGTCATCTCCCGCACACACACCGCTGTGGGAATCAAAAACTTCGACTGATCCGGAGTGATGCAGACAGATTCCGGCTCTACTGCGTTCTTAAAGATACAACTAACCTGTGAAAAATCATCACAGAGGTCAAATCCCACCAGAAGATTTCTCTCGTCTTCCATCTGCTTCCTCCTTTCCGTCATCTTATCGTCCGTTCCGTCTTCTATTATAACGGTTTAAATAACTGCGCTATCGCATACTCTTTCCGCACATAATGATCCAGAAGCTTCAATGCCGTTGTCTCATCCTGCAGATCACGCGCTGCAATTATCTCATTCAACTGATAATACTTTGTATCTTCTCCGTCTGTCTGTTCCGGCGAGAGCCTTACCTGTATACTCTCCGTAATGTTCTCTTCCCCGTCGCTCTCTTCCACAATATAGTACTGCAGGGACTCGTTGCTGAACAAAACAAACTCTTTAACAAAGATGCCGTAGCAGACGTTGGTCATCTCTTCTTCCACAAAACCGTTTTCCCCACGGGCAGCCTCAAACGTATAGTGAATGGTCACACGGTTCTTTGGATCGGTACGATATTCCACATAATACTTATCATACAGATTCTGCGGGATACGCATGCTGCCCTTAAACTCACGGAAGAACGGCAGAATCACACCGCGCTGTTCAAAACGGTTCAGATGCAGGTCAACAAACGCCACCTGTGAATCCGTTAACTGTTCCTGTGTGGAATACCATTTCATCACTGCGAGCAGACATACTTCATTATCCTCATACGCAATCTCCCTGCGCATCACATCCAGGATATCCTGCTCAACCAAACGGTCATTCATAAGATATTTGTAAGCATAATACGATAAAAATGCCCGGATTAGTTTTTTGTTGGTACCGCTGCGGTAGTAATTGTTGAACACTACCTTAGCACTGCTGATATAACTCTCTGCAAACAACATCTGCCCCAGCAGACGCTCCTCCAGGTCCATCGTGTCCAGCTCCATCGTACGTGCAGCTTTCCAGACCTCAAACATCTGCAGCGTTGTACCGTAAAAGTAGTCCGTCAGATAGCGCAAAATAACTTCATCATATCTTCCCGCCTCAAATACATGAGCACAGATTGCCAGCAGAACGTCTACCTTCTCCATACCATCCGCATTGGTAAGCAGACGGTTGCAGAGTCGTGCAAGGCGCTTCACCTCTACTCCTTCAAAACCGAATTCATCCAATGCCTTAAGCGCCACATTGAACAAATCGCTTAGTATCATGTACTCGATTACACGAATTCGTTCTGCTCTTGCAAGCATACGCAAGTCTACCTGTAACAGATAATTTTCCAACGACTCGCTCTCAAAATTATTATAATAATGAAAAATCAGTTCCTTAACATAATCTCGCAGATACTCTTTGTTCAGACCTTGCAGGCGTACCACACGGTTCTGAATCTCCACCATATCGGAGGCATCCCCCCTATGGTACTGCGCTTTCTCTGCCAGATTCAGCAGAAGCTTGGAATTATCCCCTATCAGCTCATCACAACGCGCAAACAGGCTTTCCAGATGCGTCAGCTTATTCAGACCATAATCTACGGTCGAAATGTAGCGGTTTCCCTGCGCATCGCACAGTATTACCTCTGCGTTCTCCGTAAACATTTCGATGTACGCATGACCATCCTTTAACGGTACACATACCTCTGCATCCAGTTCCTTATGTGCAACACAGACTGCAATAATATTCGGACACTCGCACTCTACCTCATAATAGAATCCTATCTCCGGAATCCTGCCCGCGATCTCAGAGGTCAGCGCCACCTTCGGCAGCACCTCATCATACAATATCGCCATGTTCCGGCTGATGACACCCTTCTGCAACTGTGCCAGAGTGAAACTCTCTATCTGCTGTTCATAATCCGGCAGTGCCGACGCGTATGCATGCTTGTGCGACAAAATATTTGCATATAAGAAGCTTCTCTTCTCATCCGGAATTACACAGTTATATGCAAAATAGTTCAAAAGTGAATGTTCCAGAGCAATACTGATATCATCCTCCGGAGCAGACATCAGATATGCCTCCGGCAGTCCTTCTTCCTGTATCTCATCCCGGATACCAAGCATATACCAGCTAAAGCTCTTTGCTTCGTAGACCTTACCGGTCAAAAGAATATGGCATATCGCTGCAAGTATCTCTTTTTCGTGGTACTGTTCATATGCCTCCTGCAAAATCATCAACAGTACCCGGCTGTATTCTCTCTCCTGCATTGCCAGATATGCCGTACGCAACGCAGTCTCCTTCGTCAATGCGCGGTTTCGGACCGCAAAACACAGCACCTGCAATTCAAACAGTCTAAGCGTGGTAATGCACTCCGGTTTTTCATTCAACGCTGCAACCGCTTCATAATACAGCACCGGACTATGTGCTCCCTGATAAAACGCCGCGCTGATATCTGCAATCCGCTTCTCCGGGTCCGTCGGATATGTCTTATCCATATAGAGCAGGAACCACAGCAGCATCCACTTCTCCGGATACCGTTTATACAATTCACGTATTACCGTTACTGCATGTTCCGACTCATCCGTTTGTTTTCGACACAGTGCGGCCAGATATACAGAAGCTCCGTATAATACCGGATCTGCCTTATAGCTGTTCTCTACGGTCTGAAGCCGTACAAGCTCGTCCTGTGCCTGCTGCTCCTGCCCCTGCGCAATCAAAAGATGAATCCGGTAAAACCGCTGTGCAACGCTCAATCCGCCTTCCAGATTCTTCAGACCAAGCAGAGCATTTTCTGCTTCGCCGGTATACTTTCCTACTGAGATATGATTCAAGCGGAAACGCAGATAATTCTTCAGCAAGTCACGCCGATACTGCTTCTTCCTTCGCGCCTCCACGACCTTCCGGTCAGATTTTATCCTGTAATAACAGGATACCGGAATTACGATTCTCTGATGGACACTCTCTACAAACAAATGCCCGCAGTTTAAGCCTGCATGCAGCTTCCCCGGGTCAACCACAAAGCTCTCCTCACAAACGTTTGAGAAAAACGCCTCATTTCCAACCCGCTCATGCCGCGGCTGCAAAAAGTCACAATCCGTCGATATCTTAAGTTCTGTGTAGCCCCATGTGCTCCGCTGAATCACAATCTTGTCCAGAAAACTATATTCTCCCGCGGTGTACTCCAGCTTATCCTTATCCACCTTAATCTGAACACTGCTCTTCTTACGAATGGAAACCAGAAATTCTTCCATCGCGCTTCCGACATTTTCACCCACCATCAGATGGCGGTACAGCTTCAAAAGCTTCACATCATGGTAACGCAGCATACGGGCAAATGTCTCTGACGCAAACACCTGCTCTGCTTCACTCCAGTTCAGCTTTGCAAGATCAGTAAACTGGAACATGTCACGAATCTTTCCGATGGAAGAATCACATGCCGGCTGCTCCACCTGCACTTCAAACGGAAGTACCGTCTCACCGCACTCCGTGATAATACTTACTTCACCTTCCAGACGTTCCCCGGGTTCCATGTATTCCGCGATAAAACTATAATGTACCGTAACTTCTTCGCCGACAAACTTATCTTCGGACAGCACAAAAAGGCGGCTCGATGAATAGAGCACCCCCTACATCCGGCTGCCTTGACTGATACTGACTATAAAACTTCCACGATACGTGTCACCCGCTACTGCCGCGATCTGAAGCTTTTCTTCAGACAAGAGAATCTCCGGTAACTGATACTCAAAATTCCCCTTCGCCAGCTGCTCAATCTTTTGCTTCACTGTTTCACCACTTTTCCCGGTAACT
>JAZSIB010000257.1:0-3482 GCA_045533585.1 Lachnospiraceae bacterium
GGCACAGTGCAAGCAGCATAGCAAAGTGCTCGTGTCACTAACTGAGTTAGATCGGATTGAGATGGATGTGAAATGATACTAAGCGTAAGCCGCAGAACCGATGTCCCGAATTATTATGCGGACTGGTTTTACAACAGAATAAAAGAAGGGTTCGTGTGTGTGCGAAATCCGATGAATCCCCATCAGGTCAGCAGGATAGTGTTATCGCCGGAGGTGGTGGACTGTATCGTGTTCTGGACGAAAAACCCGGCACCGATGTTGGAACGGATGGATGAGCTTTCGTCTTATCAGTATTATTTTCAATATACCTTGACCGGCTATGGCAGGGATGTGGAGTGTAATCTTCCAAACAAAAAGGAAGTGTTGATTCCTGCATTTCAAAACTTAGCTGAGAGAATCGGGAGCAATCGGGTAGTCTGGCGTTATGATCCGATTCTGTTCAATGAGGTCTATACGCCGGAATATCATCGGAATGCATTTTGTCAGATTGCAGAATCATTGAACGGGTACACGGACCAGTGTGTGATTAGTTTTGTCGATACCTATGCGAAGAACAAAGCAAGCATGAAAGCATTGGGAACGTATGTACTTTCGCAAGCTGAGCTTCTGGCGTTTACACGGGAATTGTGCAGGACGGCAAATGCGAATGGCATCCGGGTGGTTAGTTGTGCGGAGCAGATGGACCTGTCAGAGTGTGGAGTGGAGCATGGAAGCTGTATTGATAAAGGTCGAATAGAGGAGATTCTTGGTTGCGGCATCGAGGTAAGCAGGGATAAGAATCAGCGTCCGGAGTGTGGCTGCGTGGAGAGTATAGATATCGGCACCTATAATACCTGCAAGTCTGCTTGCAAGTATTGTTATGCAAATCACAGTGCAGAGAGTGTGGTCCGCAGTGCAGAAAAGTACGACTTGTATTCTCCGTTGCTGTGCGGGACAATTACGGATGAGGACAGAATCACTGAGCGTAAGGTGGTGTCCTTGAAAAAAAGTCAGTTGAGCTTTCTTACAAGAGACGGAGTGTGATGGTGCCGGATTTGTTTCAGAACAATGTAAAACGTGCGAGAAGTTGGAAGATTGCACATATGATACAGAAAAACAAATTGACGGACGGCATCTGCTGTGCTATTATTACGGGTGTGATACAGAATCATCTGTATCATGATAATAAATTATTTTAGAGGTTTTATGAGAAGCATTGTAATGGTTTCTGCAAACTAAATAGTTGCAGAGCAGACAAATAAGTTGAAGATTAGTATTTTTCAACAGGTGAAGTCTGCCCTGACGCCGGCATCTGTGGTGTTGGTGTTCTGCCATACAAACTGTCTCATATCCAAATGTAATTCCGGGTTATGGTATGTTTTGTGCCATGCCCTTTCTTTTTACCTGGATTCAGAGGGAATTGATATAAGATGATAGGACTGTAGAGTTTGGTGTTTTGGCAGAGCTCTGCAGTTTTTTAGTTTGCAAAGTTAGATATTATATCATCTTCGGATGTAAAACGTTCAAGCGGATTGTTGTAAAGAAAGTGATCAAGGTGTTATATGTGAGAGTATCTGTAAAAAATATTTGGGTAAACGATATTCTCGGAATGGAGAAAAAATGAATCAGGAAGAAAGAATTTTAGAGTTTGATAAGATAAAAGAATTATGGCTTGCGTATGCAATGACGGAGCATGCAAAAGAAAAAATCAGTGAAATGGTTCCGCATCTGTCGGAGATGGAATTGATTGCGGCATTAAGAGAAACGACCGAGAGTAAACTGTTGATTGAGAAATGCGGCAATCCTCCGTTGGTTTCATTGAGTGGTATGGATGAAGTGTTGATGGTGGTGTCAAAGGATGATTGTCTGTCTGCTGCACAGTTGGAAATCGTGAAGGCTGCGTTAGTGGCAGTACGAAGATTGAAAGATTACCTGGAACGGGGAAAGGCGTATGATATCTCACTTGCATATTATGCGGAAAATTTGGATGCGCTGGATGAATTACGTCGTGAGATTGAACAGGCGATATGGAATGAGCAGGTGGCAGACAACGCTTCTGCAAGACTGCAGGAGCTTCGTAGAGATATACAAAACTGTGAAGATAAGATGCGGGAAAAAGCGGAGCAGATTATGCGGAGCAACAAAGAATGCATGTCAGATAGTTTCAGTACCATACGGAACGGTCGCGTGTGCATCCCGGTGAAGAAGGAGTATAAGTTTAAGATTCCGGGGATTGTAATCGATAAATCAGCAACCGGAAATACGTTGTTTATCGAGCCGGTCGCTTCGGCAAAATACTATGAGGAATTGCAGCAGCTGAGGATAGACGAGGAAGACGAAGTCAGAAGAATCCTCTATACCCTGACCGGTCTGGTGGAACTGTATCAAGAAGCGCTAAGACAGGATATACAGACGCTGGAGAAGCTGGACTTTGCGTTTTCCAAAGGAAAGCTCAGTCTGGATTATGAAGGAACGGCACCGGACATCATACAGGAACGGGCGATACGCCTGAAGGATGCGAGACATCCGCTGCTTGAGAAGAGCAGTTGCGTGCCGTTGCAATTTACCATCGGTGGCGATATTCGCGGCATCGTCATCACCGGTCCGAATACCGGCGGAAAGACGGTTGCCATTAAGACGGTTGCCCTGTGTGCAATGATGGCGCAATGCGGTCTGCATGTGCCGGCTGAAAAAGCGGAACTATGTATGTTCAGCAACATACTTTGTGATATCGGTGACGGGCAGAATTTGTCGGAGAACCTTTCGACATTTTCTGCACATATTACTAATGTATTGGATATCCTGAAACGTGTGAACCCGGAGAGTCTGGTGATTATGGATGAACTCGGTTCCGGCACTGACCCGCAGGAAGGTATGGGAATTGCGGTTGCGATATTGGAGGAGTTGAAGAAGAGTGGCGCATTATACCTGGTGACGACACATTATCCGGAGATTAAGTCCTACGCAGAACGCGAAGAAGGCGTAATCAATGCACGTATGACCTTTGACCCGGAAAACTTCAAGCCCTTATATCGTATGGTGATTGGGGAAGCAGGAGAAAGCTGTGCCCTACATATCGCAAAGCGGCTCGGAATGCCTGCACATATGCTGAGAAGAGCTGCCGTTGCGGCGTACAGTGTACAGGAGAATACGCCTGTGATAGAGAAGGGAACGGAAAAGGGATTACAATGTACCAAAACGGAGCAGGAGAGAGACGGTAGAAGCACGCAGAAGAAATGTAAAAGTGCCTCTGAATGCGCGCAAAGAACAATGCCGCAGGAATTAAAGAAATTATTGGATTCGTGTGAAGCGGAACAGATGGAGCAAAAGAAGAGTTATCCTCGTCTACAGAAGCATAAGAAGGTAAAACAGCAGAAGCAGATACCGTTCAAGCGCGGTGACAGTGTCATGGTATATCCGGAAGAGAAGATAGGAATTGTGTTCAAGGAAGCCAACGAAAAGGGCGTATTGCGCGTACAGCTTCCCGGTAAGAAAATCTGGAT
>JAZSIB010000027.1:0-4458 GCA_045533585.1 Lachnospiraceae bacterium
AGTGGAGAATGCCGATCCGATTCGTGTATTAGATTTCTATGCTAAGCGGCTCGAAACGTCCATTTGTCAAGTCCCGACTTACTATGATTTATATGGACTTCACCGAGAAAGGGGGTATCTTACCCCAGAGATAGCTATCCCCTTGTGCAAGTGCAACACAGGCTGCTATCGCTAATAAGTAGAGCAAGGCATATAAAAATACTCATATATAACACAAATAATAATTGACAAAATTAATTGAATATTCTACTATGTCAGAAAGCGATGAAGAGAGATAGTAAATGTTTTAGAAATTGCAGAGAGAAGTTGTTAGGTGCGAAACTTTATGGACGGAACATTGAACCGGTCTCGGAGCTGTATACCGAATGCGATAGTATAAGGCTATACTGGGGACGCCCATTACAGCGTAAGAGTATCGATGAATAATCCGTACTCATAGAGGCTGATATTGTGAAATATTAGTGAATCAGGGTGGTAACACGAAGCAGATAGCTCTCGTCCTTGAAATATTTAAGGAGGAGGGCTTTTTTTATTGCTATTTTATAGTATGAATTAGGAAGGAGACGAAGTGATGAAATATGATTGTGAATTAGTTGGAAAAATTGGTTCTATGGCACTAATTAACCGAGAGATTAATGAATTGGATTATAACACATTTAGTAGAATTGGTAAGTATTTAAAACCAGGGCATGTATGGGTTAGTTCAGGTGCGGTTGAAATCGGAAAAATTGATTATTTTAAGAGAAATGATTACTTAATTGAGCCTGAGAATGATGTTGCTAAATCATTATATGCTTCACAGGGGCAATCTATATTGATGGAAAACTACAGGCGATTTATAAAGCCGGAGTATTCGGTAAATCAAATATTGCTAGAACATAGTCATTTTAATGATAAGGGAAAGAGTGAGTATATTAGAACATTACTTTTAGAAGCAATGAAATGCAAAGCAATTCCTATAATTAATTATAACGATTCAGTTAGTAATGATGAAATATTAAGAATGGAATTGAATGAAGTTCGGAAGCATCAAGAAATGGTGGCAGAATGTATAGATAATGATGAAACAGCTTCTCGTTTGTCTGTGTTGTTGAAGTCAAAGTATCTGTTAATACTTACTTCATCAGAAGGTTTGTTAAGAGATGCACATGATTCTTCATCTCTTATTAAGGCTGTAGAAGGGAAAGATATTGATGAGTTAATTGATAATATGAATGCACTTTTTCAAGTGTGTGATGGAGCAAGTAGAAAAGGAGCAAATGGGATGTTAGCTAAGTTGCAATATATTCAAGAACCTATCAAGAATGGAACTACAGTTATCATAGGAAATCCAAAATATTCGATACCAGACTTAATCAGTGGTAAGGTTAACAGAACGATTTTTAGAGTAAGATAATATTGTTGGTTGGATTGGACAGCGGGTAAAGGCTCTTTTTGCATTAATAGCACATGAAGTTAGAGAAATGACCTATGGTCTTTTGAAATACGGTATGATAAGATTGTTTTCAGGTGATTGCCGGATGGGAGATATCAGGTTTATGGAATTTTCGAATCAAAATCAGGAACAGGAAAAGCAGCATAAACGGCGTGTGCGTTACTCCGGAACCCACCCGCGAAGCTATAAAGAAAAGTATAAAGAACACAATCCGGAAAAGTATGCGGACACCATCGAGAAAGTCATCCAAAAGGGCAGTACGCCTGCAGGAATGCATATTTCGATTTGCGTCAAAGAAATCATTGATTTTCTGCAGATTCAGCCCGGGCAGGTTGGCTTGGACGCTACGCTGGGGTATGGCGGTCATACGAAGGCCATGCTGGAGTGCCTAAAGGGAGAGGGGCATATCTATGCACTGGATGTGGACCCAATTGAGTCTGTTAAGACGAAGGAACGTCTGGCAAAGCAGGGATATGGGGAAGAGATATTGACGGTTCGCTTGCAGAACTTTGCAGACATGGATTTGGTTGTAAAGGAAACAGGAAGAAAGTTTGATTTTGTGTTGGCGGACTTGGGCGTATCTTCCATGCAGATTGATAATCCGGACAGGGGATTTTCCTATAAGGTAGAGGGGCCGCTTGATTTACGCATGAATCCGCAGAAGGGGACCAGTGCTGCGGAGCGATTGAAAGAAGTAACGGAAGAAGAGTTGGCAGGTATGCTCAGAGAAAATGCAGACGAGCCTTATGCGGAAGAAATAGCAGCGACGGTTATGAAGTGGTTCAGAAAAAAGCAGCCGATTGAAACAACTCTCCATATGAAAGAAGTAATTGAAGAGGCTCTTTGCCGTGTCCCGAAGGCAGAGCGTGCAGAAGCTGTGAAAAAATCCTGCGCAAGAACCTTTCAGGCACTTCGCATTGATGTAAACAGTGAGTTTGAGGTGCTATATACCTTTTTGGAAAAACTGCCGGAGGTACTGGCACCGAACGGCAGGGTTGCGATTCTGACCTTTCATTCCGGTGAAGATCGTCTGGTAAAGCGTTCTTTTAAGGAACTGGAGCGGACCGGTATATACAGTGAAGTCTGTAAGGATTTTATCCGCCCGTCGGCAGAGGAGTGTGCAAGAAATTCCCGCGCGAAAAGTACCAAGATGCGCTGGGCGATAAAGGCATAAGCGGAGATATTTACTGAGTGAAACTGAAAAAAGTAGGAGGAGCGATATGGGTAAGATTGTATTGGAAGAAAAAAGACTGGTATTTCAGAGAAGAGACGAGCTGCTGATGATCGAGCCGTATGGTGAGAATTGTCTGCGTTGCAGAGCGACCCGGAACAACAAGTTTTCGGAAGAAAAGTGGACACTGTTAGATCCGGTAACGGCAGATGACTGCAAAGTAGAGGGCGATGAGAAGGTTGCCATGATTACCAACGGCGATATCAGCGCAAAGATTGAAGCAGGATTCCCGTGGCATGGCGGAATTGTGAGCTTCTATCGCAAGGGTAAGCAGATTCTGCGCAGAAAGTATGAAGGTGATTATGTTAATAACTATATCCATACCGAAGGTGATAACTATTGTACGAAGGTAATCTTTGAGGCAAACGAGGGTGAACACTTCTATGGTCTCGGACAGGAAACCGAGGACGCATTTGACCGTAAGGGAAGTACCTGTAACCTGGTACATTACAATACGAAGTCCGCGTTGCCGTTTTTGTATTCTTCTCTGGGTTACGGTTTCTTCTGGAACAATCCGTCCCCGGGACGCTGCGAGACGACGAGAAATCATATCCTCTGGTGCAGTGAGAGCTGCTATCAGGCAGACTTCTTAGTGTTCAGCGGTGACACGCCGGCCGACGTTATGAAGATATACGCAGACCTGACCGGTTACGCTTCCAAGTTCCCAGCATGGGCAGCAGGCTTCTGGCAGTGTAAGCTCCGCTATGAGGATCAGGAGCAGTTACTTGCGGTGGCACGAGAGTACAAGCGTCGCGGGATTCCGATTGATGCGATTGTCATTGACTTTTTCCACTGGACAGAGCAAGGCGAGTGGCAGTTCGACCCGAAGTACTGGCCGGATCCGGCAGCGATGTGTGCGGAGTTAAAGGAACTCGGCATCAAGCCGATTGTATCGGTATGGCCTACCATTAACCCGAACAGTAAGAACTGGGAGTACATGAACGAGAATAACATGCTGGTTCGTACCGAGAATGGACAGTATGGTACCTTCAACTTTTTCGGACAGCAGACCTTTATCGATGCAATGAATCCGGAGACGAGAAAGTTTGTCTGGAGCAAGATTAAAGAAAATTATTATGATTATGGCATCCACAGCTTCTGGCTGGATGAGGCAGAGCCGGAGGTGCACCCGCAACAATTCGGCCATCTGCATTTTTATCCGGGCAATGGTGCACAGACTGCGATGCTGTATCCGTATTACTATGTACAGATGTTGTATGACGGTTTGAAGGAAGCAGGAGAAGAGGACATTATCTCCCTGACACGTGCTGCATATCCGGGTAGTCAGAAGTTCGGTGCAGCAGTATGGAACGGTGATATCGTTTCGGATTGGAGAGCGCTTCGTCAGAGTGTGACCAGCGGTTTGTCTATGGCAATGTGCGGTATCCCATGGTGGAACAGTGATATCGGCGGTTTCTTGAACGGTGATACGGAAAATGAAGAATTCCGTGAACTGATGGTACGTTGGTTCCAGTTTGGTCTGTTCTCTCCGATCATGCGTCTGCATGGTGACAGAAGGAGAACCAAGGATCAGCCGAATCCGCATCCGGAGCTGATGTGCAAAAGTGGCGGTCCGAATGAGATATGGTGCTTCGGGGATGAGAATTATATTACAATCAAGAAGCTGATTGAGACCAGAGAGAAGCTGAAACCGTATATCGTAAAGTATATGGACATTGCCAGTGAGACCGGTTCACCGATTATGCGTCCGATGTTCTATGATTTTTATGAGGACGAGACCTGCTATACCCTGGAAGACCAGTATATGTTTGGTGAGGATATTCTCTTTGCT
>JAZSIB010000091.1:0-6588 GCA_045533585.1 Lachnospiraceae bacterium
TGGCGGACACTTGTGTCCGAAAGTGACACACATCTTCAAAAACTGTCTCTTTCACCAGTGTGTGAGTGATATGCTGTGTCAAATCCCGGATTTCTTATTCAAAATGCAGAAATTGCAACCTGCGCAATTTCAAGCATCCGCTCCGTCTGTCCGGACAGATACCAATAGCCGAACAACGCCTCATATCCGGTTGCAATGCGGTAATCGCCAATCGTAGCATTCTTCGCACTGGTATAGGACTTGGCATTGCGTCCGCGCTTGAACACTGCCATCTCTTCCTCACTCAGCAGCTCCTTAATCCGGAAGAACGCATCTTTCTGTGCCTCCGCCTTCACAAGTTTGCTGGCACGCTTATGAAGTGTATTCACCGGCGCATTGCCCTTCTCCACCAAGACAGTTCTCACAATTACTTCATAGATTGCATCTCCGATATAAGCAAGTGTCAGAGGCGAATACTGCTTTGCATCCTGTGCCTGTATCGAAAACACTTTGCATACTTTATGGTATAACGGTTCCTCGGTCAGTTCTGCCCCCACATGTCCGGAAGGCTCCGTTCGTACTTCTGTATCAACCACTTCCGGCATCCTGCCGTTTTCCTGATTTACACCAGTTCCCATACTACGCCTTCTCTCGTATCCTTGATGGCAACGCCCTTGGAGAGCAGTTCTTCACGAATGGCATCCGCCTTAGCAAAATCTTTCGCCTTCTTGGCTTCCTTACGTTCCTCAATCTTAGCCAGGATGTATGCGGTCAGTTCGTCATCGGCTGCGCTTTCTGCACCAGCTGCTTCCTTGCTCTCACCTGCTCCCGCAAGGAGATTCAAGCCCAGAACATAATCCATCTCTTCAATCAATGCAAGCTTCGTTGCACCGTTCATCTCATCCTTCAACAGGTCATATACAACGGTCAATGCACTGGAGGTATTGATGTCATTTGCCAATGCCTCTAAGAATTTATTCCGGTACAGCTCTTTCTTTGCTGCATCCACTTCGCCATCCTTTTTCAGGCTTGCAATACGCTTCACCAGCTTCTGATATGCCGAAGCAACCTGATCAAGTACCTCGAAGGAGAATTCCAACGGCTTACGATAGTGAGACTGCAGACAGAACATACGGTATACCAGCGGGTTATATCCCTTCTGTTCTAAGAGGGATACGGTAAGGAAGTCGCCCTTGGACTTACTCATCTTACCGGAACGGTCATTCAGATGATGTACATGGAACCAGTAATTGCACCACTTATGTCCGAGATATGCTTCGCTCTGTGCAATCTCGTTCGTATGATGCGGGAAGATGTTGTCCACACCGCCGCAGTGAATGTCCATATCCTCACCGAGATGCTTGATGGAGATACCGGAGCACTCGATGTGCCAGCCCGGATATCCTACGCCCCACGGGCTGTCCCACTTGAGTTCCTGTGCGTCAAACTTTGACTTGGTAAACCAAAGTACGAAGTCACTCTTATTCTTCTTGTTATCATCCTGATCTACGTCATCGCGTACACCCACCAGAAGCTCGTTTTCACTCTGGCTGGAGAACACGTAATACTCCTTCAGCTTCGCAGTATCGAAGTAAATATTGCCGCCTGCCTCATAAGCATAGCCCTTCTCAAGCAACACCTCAACCATATGGATAAACTCAGCGATGCAGTTGGTTGCAGGCTCTACTACGTCCGGCGTCTTGATGTTAAGTTTCGCACAATCTGAGAAAAATGCATCCGTATAGAACTTTGCAATCTCCATAACCGTCTTATTCTCACGCTTTGCGCCCTTTAACATCTTGTCTTCACCGGTGTCGGCATCACTCGACAGATGACCAACATCCGTAATATTCATAACGCGCTTTACGTCATACCCCGCAAAACGCAAAGACTTCTCCAGCACATCCTCCATCAGGTAGCTTCGCAAGTTACCGATGTGTGCAAAGTGATACACGGTCGGACCACAGGTATACATCTTTACCTTGCCGTCTGCATTCGGCACAAACGGCTCAACCTTTCTCGTTAAGGTGTTGAACAACTGAAATTTGTTTTCCATAATAATTTCCATGCCTTTCTATTCCCTGTACCTTCAAACTACAGGCACATTATTCCTCTTTTTCGGTTTCTGAAAAAACAACCACTTCTCTTGCTGTATTTCTTATTTGTTTTGCTTCAGTTTTAACTCTAATTCCTCTAACCGCTCATTCAGTCTGCTGTTCTCCTGCTTCAATCGGTCAATCTCATTCATGACAGGGTCAGGCAGATGTACATGGTCCAGATCCGCTCTCGGTACGCGTACATTGTCACGCTTCACCACACGCCCCGGAACACCAACCACCGTCGAGTTCGGCGGCACTTCCTTAAGCACCACAGACCCTGCACCAATCTTAGAGTTCTCACCGACGGTAAACGAGCCCAGCACCTTCGCACCGGCACTGATCATAACATTGTCCCCAATGGTAGGGTGACGTTTTCCATGTTCTTTACCGGTACCGCCAAGCGTAACGCCCTGATAGAGTGTAACATTGTCCCCGATAATCGTCGTCTCACCAATGATAACCCCGCTGCCGTGGTCGATGAAGAAGCCCTTACCGATCTGTGCACCCGGATGAATCTCGATGCCGGTCTTCCTTGCCGTGCGCTGCGAATACCAGCGCGCTAAGAAGTACAGTTTTTTATTGTACAGCCAGTGTGCCACCCGATGGCGCAGCACTGCCTTGAAGCTTGGATACAGAAGCACCTCCACCGGCGACTTAATCGCTGCATCCCGTTCCATGATAATCTCTATCTCTTCTTTTATATAACGGACTAATCCCATATCATGTCTCCAAAACCATTCAAATCCAGTTTATTTTATTCGCCTGTTTTAGGTTTGTCAACTATTCTGCTCATTCCCGGAACAATGCTTCGAACTTCTCTGCACTGTTTTGGTTATAATTATCAAAACAAATCCCCATCGTTTTCACCTTGCCGGCACGATATGCACACATACCCTCGTACAGACCGTCCACACTGTTTTCCACGATATAACCGCCATGTTTTCGCATCAAGTCGCCGGAGCCCGGAATATCTGTTGCCACCGCCGGAACACCGAGACTCTCCGCCTCCAACAGCACCAAGGCAAGTGCTTCATAATCCGATGCCAACAGGAACAGCTTACACCGTTTCACAATCGGGAACGGATTCAATACGGAACGTACCAGAACTACTGCATCCCTGCACGCAAGTGACGCCGCATATGCTACAACTTCCTCATAATACGTACCATATCCGCCGATGATAATCATACGGCTTTCCGGATGCTCTGCATGATAACGTTCAAACGCTGCCAGAAGCTTTTTGTGTCCCTTCTCCGGTGAATACCGTCCGATATTCACAAAACATTCCAGCGATTCATCTTCCAGCATCTCCTGCAACTGTTCAAACGGCATACTGAGCAAGGTCTCTTCCTCTACTGTCAGCGCAAGCTCAGCCCGTTCTTTTACCCGCTTGTCGTTGTGCGTATTCTCGATAACCTGAACCCTGTCGTTGTCACTGATGGCACGGATGGAATCCCACACACTGTCACTTACCGGCACAACCACATCATACTCGCGATATGCATGGCGCAGCGTAGGCAGATACTGATTGCCCTTCGTCTTTATCTCCTGCATCATGTCGTTATGGATAAAGATTGCTGTCTTGCACGGAGCTGTCGATAGCAATGTCGTAATATCCTTCACATACCCGGTATAATGCACCACACCGTCAAACTGTGCCGCACCGAAATGCTTTTGGTACTCTCGCTCGTAGAGCCTTCTTACATAATGATATACCGGTCTGCAATCCAACCCAAATCCGTAGAACAGCTTAAATGCAATGAGTTCTGCCAGAGTACACTCTGTAATCGAACCATTGATAGGGAAGAATCGGACATTCTCCGGAATCAGGCGGATTCTTGATGGCGTATGCCGCAGACTTCCTTGGAAGAACGTGAGATAATAATGAGTTTTCTTCCTGTCCACACAGTCCAGCAGGTTCAAAAGTGAGGTGGTAATTCCGTTCTGCTCCAGTCCGGAAGAGTATACCAGAATATTCTTCCCTCTGTCCGCAACCTCATTCGTCTCCGCCTGACAGACTTCCTCTCCAAGGAACACATGCTTTGCCAGACGCACTGCCGCATCCTTATTATCATAGGCACAATACGTCTTCAAAAACTCCGTATCGTCATACTTCTTTTCACTTTCCAATTCCTTTGCCAGCGCTTCTGCATCATATACCTTGGGAAACGGCAGGCTCTCAAGCTCTGTATACAGGCCTCTTGCACCGATATATTCTTCATAGTCATATGGGAACAATACAATCTTTCGTCCGGTATTGGCAAAGTCAAAAAACACACTGGAATAGTCCGTAACCAGCACATCGGCAATATTCAGCATCTCATATGCCTCACGTCCGTCCGGAACCGGCTTAATATGCTTGTATTTTCCAAAATCAAAATTCTTCGCCGTAAACACATGGAACTTTACATAGAATATCTGATTCTCTGACAGCAGTTCATCCAGCACGGAAAAATACCTTTCTGCTGCCTCCTCCATGGAAGTAGAACTATAATCGTTCACGCCTCCCCGCCAGGTCGGCATATATACCGTCACCTGTTTTTCATCAATGCCAAGCTCTTTCCTAAGGAGCGTTCTTTGCTCTTCATCAAAAAATATCCCGTTCCTTGGATAGCCCTCGTATATTACCGTTCCTCTATACAAATCCTCAAGCATATATGCGGAAAACATCACATTCTTCATATAGCGGTTCGGGTACAACAGATAATCCGCACACAGGAGATTCTTCTGGATATTTCCGATTGCATATGCTCCGGCTTCCTCATCTCTGCCCATACACTTCAGTGGGGTCCCATGCCATGTGTTGAGATACACCTGCTCCTTGCGTTTTATAAACCTTGCCGGAAAAGAAGTATCCTCTACCAGATATTTTACGGTAGCAAGCAGACGGTAGTATTTTCCGCTCTCGTAAGGAACCATTGTGAAGCCCGTGATTCCCTTTTGTTCTGTCAGACTCTTAATCTGCTTCATGCAATCTTTCCTGACGGACAAAAACACCTCAAACGCTTCAAATCCCTCTCCGGTCACTACCTCAAGAAGTCTATATATATTGCCTGCAAGATCCCTGGCATTTTTCGATTCCAAAAGAATGGCATTTTCACGAATGTTCCCGTGATTTACCGCATGGACATATCTTCCGTTTTGCCACGCGTTTTTGGCAGATTGAAACATCTTTGTAAGTTTCAAAACAAACCTCCCGTTGTTACATAAACTTTATTCAGTTTAGCATATTAGAACTTTCTCCACAAGCTATTTTTCTTCCCGTTCGCTCCGCCTCCCGCATATTTTCACATCAAAGCAGACAAACTAATCCATACTACTTACAAGTCAATGAAAGGAGACTTATGGAACCCATCGTCAGCCTCATTATCCCCTTTTATAACGCCGAACATACGTTGGAAGCCTGTCTTGTCAGTTGCCTCAGACAAACACTTTCCTCCCTTGAAATCCTTTTGATTGATGACGGTTCCACCGATAACAGCTACAAATTGGCAGAGTCCTACGCCTGCCGTTTTCCCGAACAACTGCGCCTCGTCCGCCAGGAAAACAGCGGTCCTTCTGCAGCACGCAATCACGGAATCCGTCTGGCAAAGGGCCGTTACATCGCCTTTCTGGATGCCGACGACCGACTTGACAGTGATATGCTGCTTCGCATGTACCTTACTGCTGAAAATGAAACTGCCGACCTGGTCATCTGCGGACGTTATGATGTGTTGCATCAAAAGAACGGTTTCCACGCCATAAAACGTCTGCCCAACACAACTCATTCCGGTCTCTCCCTCACAGATGCTCCCTCGCTCCTTTCCGAAACAACTCAATTTGTATGGGACAAATTATTCCGGCGTGACCTGTTACTCTCGCACGGGATTTTCTTCCATGAGGACTATCGTTATACCGAAGATGTTTTGTTCCTCTGCGTCTACAAATACTACTGCAGACGGATTGTCACCATTCCGGATCCTCTTTGTTATCACTATCTGGATGAGCGAAGCCCCATAAGCAAATACGGCAGCCGTCTTCTGGATGTTCCGAAGGTAATGGAGGATATTTTTGCTTTTTACCGCAGTAAAGATGCCTTTCACCATCCTGAGGTCTTTTTTGATTTGATTGCAAAACGTTATCTGTTCCGGGTAGAACGTTTTGCACACATGGGCGAAAAACGTCTCCAGTGGACTTTCTGTCGCCGTATGCAACGGGTCATGAAACAACATTTTCCCGACTGGCGTTCCCGCATCATACATTACCATGACCACGGATTTCATGGCGGTGCTGCCTACTGTTACCGCGGGAGTGCTGTATTAATGTTTCTTTACATTTTTCTTCCCAACCCACTGAAGCAAAAACTGCAAAAGCTCCCCTCTTTACTGACAAAACATAACAAAAAGGTCCTGCATCATCTTTCCTCGCTAAGGCAATCCTTCCGACGTTATACCGAACTGCTCCGGAATTCATTCTACCGATTTTCACTGACACACGGACGCCTTAACGGATGTAAAGTACTAATTCAGTC
>JAZSIB010000209.1:0-5334 GCA_045533585.1 Lachnospiraceae bacterium
GCTTCCAGCACCATCTCATCCTCTATCTTACCAAGCACATCCAATAATATTTCTTCCTTCATTCTAATCACCATACTTTCCAGCACCTGCAAACTTTTAAGGATTTATTTCCTTTGTCAGGCACATATTTACAAAGCGGCATTGTCCGCTCTCTTCCGGTTACAGATAAATCCCTTCCGACTCCAAGCGTTGCTTCAACTCCGCACGGACACGAAGCAACGTCATCTTCACTTTGCTCTCACTGACCGACCATTCCGTCGCAATTTCCTTGATAGAATTCATATACCAGTACCGCTGCAGGAACATCTTTCTCCGCTCTTCGGGCAACTCCCGCAGGAAATGGTTCAGCACATCAACCAACAGCTTCTCCTCCACCGCATCTTCCGTATTTTCCGAAGCTGCAATACACTCTGTCAGCTCCTCCAATACCTCCGCATTCATACCTTCGCCACGCTTCCTGCGGTTGTTATAGCGGTATTTTCCCAGTGCAAGATTGCGCGTAATCTTCCCAAGATACGCGGACAACTTATTCGGAAACTGGGGCGGTATCGTCTCCCATGCTTTGAGATACGTGTCGTTCACGCACTCCTCGCTGTCCTGGCGGTCGTGCAAGATATGTTCTGCTATGTAGTAACAAAAACTTCCGTACTTCTCTGAAGTTCTTGCAATTGCATCTTCTGAGCGCTCATGAAATAACTCGATAATCTGTTTATCGTCCATCCCCGTCTCCCTTCTCTGTAATAAGGCCTCTCACTATTATAGACGACAAAACTACTCCGTGCGTCACAAATTTCCTAAAAACAGAAAATGAGCACCGCTACTGCAGTGCTCACTAATCAACCTCATTTTCGATGTGCCATATCATTGCGCGACAACAGATACACGCAATACTGATTCATACTGACGCCTTCCCTCTTTGAATTCTCTGCCAACGACTTATGCAGACTACGTGGCAGACGCAGCTTAAACTGTCCTGAATAATCCTCCAACTTTCCCGGCTCCGGAACATCCATTCCATCTTCTATTGTTGCTTCCAGCCAGACACGCTTCGCATCTGTCGCATTATGTATTGCCGCTTCTATCGTTTCCCCACCGGTAATACATCCGGGAAGTTCCGGAAAAGAAATCACATATCCGCCTTCGTCCTTATCTTCAATCACTTCCATTCGATAAGGCAGTTCCATGTACTCATCCACGGTCTTCATCCTGTTTTTCCCTCCCGTTCCACAACTTTTTTCACAAGCTCCACATATGTTTTCTTAATCGGTTCATTCTTTGGTATTGTAATCGGAGATTTTCCGGGTTTTCGAAACGTATAATGGCTGCTTCCGCCTCTTGGCGCATGCATCGTATATCCGTAATGTTCTAATACTTTTCTCAGTTCTTCAAAACGGATATCCTTTGACAGAAAAATAATTCTTGTCAGTAACTTATCCCATTGTGACATGTACACTTTCTCCTTCCATTATATTATTCCTCAGATAAGACGTCAATTCCTTTTGTTATCCACAATATGACTCTTATTTACAAATATTATCATGTCGATTCCTTATATTCAACCTGATCTCCTCTTTTTACTGGTAGAAAATTCCTCCTGTTTTTTGTTCACTTTTATCAATCACTACACACTCCTTCTCGTCTCCGTGCACAATCATTTCAAATAAAGAAACAAGTGGCAGGCCGTCTCACTTGACTCCCTGCCACTTGTTCTAATCTTACAGTTTCTTCACCACCAGCATCACAAAGTTCATCATCCCTGCGACCCCTCTGTCCATAAACTCCTTATCCTGCATCGCGTACTCGTGACCGCTCTGATACCAGTCGTTCCAGATATCTTCAAACCGTTCAGATTCATATACCGCAACTGATACCTTGTCTTCAACACTCTGCTTGATGTGTTCTTCCCACCATTCACAACTATGGAAACACTTCACATCCTCGCCTGCCCATTCATCCATAAGTGGCGGAACGTCTCTACCAAACTCCTTCTTCAGCCCCGGCATCGCAAGCAGTGCATATCCGCCCTTCTTCAAAAGCGGCAGTAGCTTCTGCGCAAACACATTGTCTGCGCACCCAAAATAGTGATATGCATCAATGCTGACAATCGCATCAAAATACTCCTCCGCGTATGGCAGCTCCATCGCATCCGCATGAATCGGGATAATTTTCTTTTCTTCTCCCCACGCTTCGATGCTTCGCGCATTTGTTGTTGCCGAGATCCACAAATCTGTTGCAAATACCTGCTCTGCAGCCGTCTCCCTTGCAAGAAACAGTGAAGTCACTCCCATACCACAGCCAAGGTCGAGTACACGCCCCGCAATCTTTTCCGGTGCTTTTTCCAACAACTCATCCAACAGACGGATGGAGTTCGGTCCCATCAAAAATTTCTTTGTAAAAAATTCTTTGTACTTGTTTGTTCTCATGTCTTTTCCTCCTAAAATGAAAAATCTGCAGTACACTCTCCGATGCACTACAGATACAACTCTTCTTTCTCCCATGCATAATTGTTTTGCATCTCTGCACTACACAGTCGCATGAGCTAAAACACGATTCCGTTGAGCATCTAAGGCATCTTAAGAGCGTACAAATAAAAGAAGACGCATTGCTTCTCTGTACAAAATAAATACTGCTCATATCTCTTACCTTAGAATTCTCAACTCCCTTACTCTTTGATATATTCAGTATATAATTTCCTTTCCAAACTGTCAACATCGGTCTTAATCGCATCCACAATTTCGAAAATTCTATCTTATCCTTACACTTTCCTGTTCTTGTGTTTACTTTTCATAAATTATATCTTCCCACTATTGAAATCCTTTTCATTCTGCGCTATGATAGGACTATAGAACTATTTGAGGGGTGTACAATTATGACTCGCATCGAGGATTTTAAAACTCAATACGAGCGCGAACTAATCTACCAGGAGACCAATGCAAACAAACGAACCATCAAAGGGTTTGTGTGGTTTCTCCTTGCAGTAGGTTTGGTTTGGGTGTTTACCATGTTGGGCATTTTCGAAGTCGATAAAACCATGACTTCGATTGCTTTTTTCTCAAATGTACTGCTCTACCTCGTACCATTCTATCTGATGCTGCGCGGTGATTTGTCCAAGCCTTGGGTGAAGTATTTTCTTCTCTCTTTCCTTTGTCTCACTTCCGCAGTCATTATCTCTATACTGTCCTACCATGCGGTCCTGCTTTATGTCTTTCCGTTGATGTATTCCATCCACTACCGTAAGCGCAGACTTTTATGGTTTTCTTATTTTATGAACTTCCTGACAGTTACGGTCAGCTCCGTCTTAAGCTTTTACTACGGCATCTGTGACTTAAACATACTGCTTCAGAGCCAGCATGTAAGAAGTTGGTATATGGCACTTGCAGCAAATGGCCCGTTACACATCCCATTCAACGAGGATCCGCTGTTTGTCATCTTATTCTACATGATATTTCCGCGTGCCATCATTGTATTGGTGTTCACCATCATGATGCACTATACGATTTCCAACAACACCAACGAAGTATACCGCATTGCGCAGCTTACTTACCTGAAAGATATGGACGCCAGCACGAATGTCTTTAACAAGAACAAGTACGAAGATATGGCAGCTAACTATTATCCGGGTATCAGCCGTATTGCCGTTCTGTTCTTTGACTTGAACGACCTCAAAGTAATCAACGATAAACTCGGTCATGCCATGGGGGACCGCACACTGAAGAAGCTGGCTTCCATCCTAAACAGTTTCTCCGGAGACCACTGTCGTACCTACCGCATTGGAGGCGACGAATTTCTCTTAATATTAGATAATCCGGACTCCGGTTACCCGGAAGCCCTCCTCACCGAGATTCGCAAAAAAATAAAAGAAGCAAATGCAACCAATGATGTCCGTATTCGTGCTGCTGCCGGGCTTGCCTATGGTTCCGGCGCACATATCCTTGATGTAGTGAAGAAAGCAGATGCTAAGATGTACGAATGCAAAAATCAAATGAAAAAGAATCCATAAAAAACGGCGGGAATTCCCGCCGTTTTTCCTTTACCCCTTCATGTACCAGCTTCACATCAAACTGCCGTCCCAAAAGTAACCGCATATAAGCGTTGCCAAAACATCTGACGTTTTATCTGCAATTCCATCTGTCTGACATCCCGTCGCAGTGACTTCTCTAATTCTTTTTCCTCTTCCCAAACAAGCTCCGTCATCTCATAAGGAAACGCTTTATTTCCTCTGTTCTTTTTATGATTACTAACTATAAGTTTTACCATATGTAATCCCCCCTTCTATGCGGACAGCTTTTATGCAGCCAATTCCGCTTCCATCTCCTCCAAAGTCTCGTCCAATTCGTTCACATCACACGAACATACAAACGTTCCATCCACATAAATTTCGTAATGTTCTTTCACTCTGCGTACTACCATACGTTCCTTCCTTTCTTACAGCGTTTGCCGTAATACGTTTTGTCAGTCTGAATCCATCTTTTGTTTACAAGTTAATCATACGCTCATTGCTGTCCCATAATCCGTACACCCGGATTGTAACAGCTTTGTTTAACTGCAATTATTAGCAATTATTAGTGCAACTTTTTCTCTATATGACCTTGCAAACCTTCTATTTTACTGCAACATAAAATGCGTAGCAGACATTACTATCTGCTACGCACAAAAATCTATCCTTTTTCTTCTTACATTTTCGCCTGTGAAAACGGCTTTCCAAAGTTTTTCATAAACCGCTGATACTCTGCCTTATCCGTAATTAGGATAAACACCGGGTATGCATTTACCTTATTTGCTTTTAGCGACAAAAATTGTTCCTCCTGTCCAAGCAGATGGAACTTTCCCTGCATGTAACGAATCAGCAACGGAGTTTCCGACCGAATGCATTTTTCGTCTTCCGCTACAGACAGTCCACACGGCTCCCGTACAGCACGCAGTTCCTTCCTCTCCCTTGACTCATGCTCATCTCCTGGTATCTGCTCATTCCCTGGCATCTCCACCAAACGCAGCGGCATCTTCACAATGCCAAAATGAATATAACTTTGTAACAACGGTACAACCTGCGGTTGCCGGCTTACACAAAATGCCCGAATCCATTCTTCTGCAAGACCTGCCTCACTGTACTGAATCGCACATGGAATCGTAGGTTCAAACGCAATAAACTCCGTCTTTTTCCCATAAACAATTTTCTTAATGGAATCTGTAGACAAAAAGAATTCATCCGCAAGCTCCGAAACAGTCCTGCCCGCCACATATTCGTTATAAATGGTTTGATTTCGTTTTATTAACTTCTGACGATATCCGGATTCCGTTCCCCAACCCCTGGCATCTTCCGCTATCGGTACATAC
>JAZSIB010000190.1:0-3606 GCA_045533585.1 Lachnospiraceae bacterium
CTTATGATGTCCCGGAATAGAGCGATATATGAACACTACCGTCTATGGTCTGCTCGGTGAGAAGCTCTCGCACAGCCGCTCTCCGCAGATTCATGCCTTATTGGCTGATTATGAATACCGTCTGTTTCCGATGCCGCGTGAAGAACTGGATTCCTTCTTTGCGGCAGGAGAATTTGCAGGGCTTAATGTAACAATTCCGTACAAGGAGACCGTACTCTCCTATTGCAGTAAGCTCAGTGACACCGCCAAGCGAATGGGCTGTGTTAATACCATTACAAAGGCTTCTGACGGCTCACTGATTGGTGACAACAGTGACTATTACGGATTCTGTTATACCCTCTCACACTACTTTCCCGAGATTTCCGGTAAAAAAGCACTGGTCCTCGGAAGCGGTGGTGCCTCTAAGACGGTCCGCATTGCACTGGCCGACGCCGGCTGTCGGGAAGTAATCATCATCTCACGCACCGGTGAGAATAATTACGACAATCTCTCTCTCCACGCGGATGCAGAATTTATCGTTAACACCACACCGGTCGGCATGTATCCGAACAACGGAAAAGCCCCGTTGTCCTTAAAACAGTTTCCGAAGCTTATCGGTGTTATTGACTTAATCTACAACCCCATCCGGACTGCGTTCCTCTTGGAAGCAAAGGAACTCGGCATCCCTTATGCCAACGGTCTGATGATGCTGGTTGCACAGGCTGCTCTCTCTTCTTCCCTGTTTACCGGAATCCCGGTAGACGAAAAAAAGATAGACGAAGTTACCGCAAGCATTCACGCCGCTGAGACCAATCTGATCCTAATCGGTATGCCGGGCTGTGGCAAAAGCACACTTGGGAAATTGCTCGCTGAACAATTCCATCGCGAATTTCTTGATACGGATGAGCTGATTACCGCAAAGACCGGCCGTACCCCCGCGCAGATTATCACAGAAGACGGCGAGGCAGCCTTCCGCACCATCGAATCCGCGGTAATCGCAGAGGCCGGTGCTCTGACCGGAAAAGTACTCTCCACAGGTGGCGGAGTTATCACCCGGGAAGAAAATTATGCCCCACTTGTACAGAACGGCATCCTGCTTTTTATCAATCGCGACCCTGCCTTGCTTCCTACCGAAGGTCGCCCTCTCTCAAGCGATACCGAAGCCATACTGCGCCTTTATGAACAGAGGCTTCCGCTCTACCGCAGATTTTGCGACTTTGAGATTCCTGCTCTTGACACGGTAGAAGCAACCTTCGCACTTCTCTTGGATACCGTTAAAAATTCACTTTGACTTTATATCGTTAACGTGTTAAAATTTTGTAGTATTAAATTCTGTTACATCAGATTGATTACAACACATCAGGAGGTAAAGAATGAGCAAAAAAATCAATTCCGCTTCTGTTGATTTTATATTTGATGCTATCTTAAGCCTGCAGAACCGTGAAGAATGTTATGCTTTCTTTGAAGATATCTGCACAGTCAACGAGCTTTTATCCCTTTCTCAGCGTTTTGAGGTTGCAGCCATGCTGCGCCAGAAAAAAACCTATCTGGAGATTGCCGAGAAGACAGGTGCTTCTACTGCTACCATCAGTCGCGTAAACCGTTCCCTTATCTATGGTGAAGGTGGGTATGATATCGTATTTTCCCGTATCCCGGAACTGCCGGAAGGTCAATAACAGAACAAAAAAAGAGCAGAATCTGCTCTTTTTTATTCTCTTCTATTTACTTTTTTCAGATTCCTGCTTATCTTTTTTCTTCGTGTCTTTTGTATCCTTCTGGAAAAATGCATGCTCATCAATCAGTTTTTCAATTACCTGTTTTTTCATATACACATCAAAGCAGAGCATACAGACAAAAGAGAATATTTTCAGGAATTCCTCTTCTTCCTCCGTCTTTTCCACATGGGAAAAGGTTTCCTTTGACAGTTTCAGTTTCTCTACCAAGTCTTTGGTAATCTCATAGGATTGTTCCTTTTCTATCCTGAAAATCTCCTCATAAACCTGCTCTAATGAAATCTTCGAATCCGGTCCGAAAAACATCTCCGTCAAGGGATTCAAAACACTCTGAATGTCGCTGATGGATAAAATGTTCTTCATATGATAGATGAAGATCAAGAGATATATGTGATCCTTGGTATACTTCTTCTTTTCCGGTGAAGGAAGAAGATTATTCTTTGTATAGTTATTAATCATGGTCTTGGTCAGCAGCTTATCGTCATCATAACGCTTGGATGACTGCAGATGCTTATCCATAAAGGTAGTAACCTGATCCATATACAAATCAATGTTCGGAATCTCGTTCGGCTTAATATAGTCTATCGTACGAAGCGACTTCAATATATCTCTTACATAATTATCTCTTACTTTTTCCATCCCTCATCAACTCCTGTTGCGACATAACACTGCAAATAACTGATACTATCTTTAAAAGATTATATTATGCACTAAGTCTTAACACACACAAGCCATATTATATAGTATTGCAAACCACGTGTCAAGGATATGGAACTCTATCGCTGTTTTTCCGCATTTATATATTTAATCTGCTGTTCGGTTGTCGGCTTTCCGGATTTGTGTTACACTTATGCTTATTACGGATGAATTTGTGCCGGGAGCGTCACAAATTCCCTTATGTATCTGCATGCTTGCAAGAAAAAACGTTCCCGGATAGGAAGGCACTATGAGTATATACGATACACTGAATCCCGAACAAAAACGGGCAGTATTTCATGATAAAGGACCTCTTCTGATTCTTGCCGGTGCAGGCTCCGGCAAAACCAGAGTACTAACCCACCGCATTGCTTATCTGATTGAGGAATGCGATGTGAATCCCTACCATATTCTTGCTATTACATTCACCAACAAGGCTGCCAAAGAGATGCGTGAACGTGTTGATGCCCTGATTGGTTTTGGCTCGGAAGATGTTCTTGTAAGCACCTTTCACTCCATGTGTGTCCGCTTCTTACGACGCGATATCGAAGCGCTCGGTTATGAGCGCAGCTTTACCATCTACGATACGGATGATCAGAAGACACTGATGCGTGAGGTATGTAAGTACCTTGATATTGATACCAAACAGACAAAAGAGCGTACGTTCATCAACGCAATCTCCACCGCCAAGAACGAGCTGATTTCTCCGGAGGAATACGATGCCCGTGCATTAGGCGACTATAACCGCCAGAAGATTTCCCGTGTCTATACCGAGTATCAGAAACGTCTGAAGCAGAACAACGCATTGGATTTTGATGACCTGATTATGAAGACCGTAGAACTCTTCCAGAACTATCCGGAGATTCTGCGCAAGTACCAGAACCGTTTCCGTTACATTATGGTTGACGAGTATCAGGATACCAACCGCGCTCAGTTCGAACTGGTTCGTCTGATGGCCTCCACCGTAAATGACGAGGGGCAGGTAGAGCACAATCTCTGCGTCGTTGGTGATGACGACCAGTCCATTTATAAATTCCGCGGAGCGGATATCCGCAATATTCTGGATTTTGAATTTTATTTCCCGGACACCAAGGTCATCCGTTTGGAACAGAACTACCGTTCCACCAAGACCATTCTCGAAGCAGCCAACCCGGTGTTCCTGCACGTCGACGAACGAAAGGCAAAGACACTCTGGACC
>JAZSIB010000239.1:0-2248 GCA_045533585.1 Lachnospiraceae bacterium
TGCCTTGATAAAGTCGGCCGGGAGTATTCCGGGGATTGGGAATGCAATTGACGGAATCAACGAGAGTCTGTTGGGAGCAGGTGTTTTGTTAAAAGAAGCATTTGGAACCGGTGGGATGATTGCAATTTTGATAATCAGTGGAATTCCTCTGGTAAGACTGGCTGTATATACGTTTTTGTACAAGGCAGAAGCAGCTATGATACAACCGATTTCAGATCAGCGGATTGTGAATTGTATTAATGCAGCGTCAAAATCTTCGGCGATGATGTTGAAAACGGTTTTTGCGGCGGCTACCTTGTTTATCATTGCGATTGCTTTGGTTGCAAACAGTTGCTGTTAAACAAAGAACAGGAGAAAAACGGATGGAGTTTATTAAGGAATGGGTTTGCCAGATAGCTGCTTATCTTATCTTTTCCAGCGTGATAAGTAACCTGATTCAAAAGAAAAACTACTTGAAATATGTACGCTTAGTTATGGGAGTTATTTTGATTATGATTCTTTCAAAGCCTTTGCTTGTTATTACAAGGCAAGGTGATAATTACAGCTTTTATCTGCAGAATTATCTGAACTATGAGTCTGCATTTGACAGTTCATTTATCAATGAAATCCATGGAATGCAGGGAGAACTTGCATTTCATGAAGTGGAAAAAGTATTGGAGGAACGCGTTAGGAAGATTGCAGGATATCAGGGGTTGGAGCTGAATGAAGCGGAGTTTTTTATGGATAGACAGGAAAGTTCTCTTAGGGCATTGGTAGGGATGCGCATCAAACTTGCATCAGAGGAAACGCAAAGCTTTGGTATGGATTCTCCGGATGTGTTACGGGTACGGCAAAGTTTGGCAGATGAATTTGAAATACCAAAGCAAAGAATTGAAATTCAGATAAACTAGGATGGAGATAAGAAATGGAAATCAAATTCGAGAAGAAAGAGAAAATTAAAAATCTGGTGTTGGTGTTGGTTGCCGGACTGATATTGTTGGTAGTTTCCATGCCGGGATTGTGGACGAAAAAAAGTCCGGTGCAGACAGAGACGGAAGGAAGTGTGCCGAAAGCATATAAAGAGGCGGCTGGGAATTCAGCGGAGGAACGTTTAGAGACAATTCTGTCTGAGGTAAAAGGTGCGGGGAAGGTTGAGAGCATGATTGTATTCCGGGGCGGTGATGAAAAAGGGGAAATCGAAGGTATTCTTATCGTGGCGGAGGGGGCAGGAAATGCTGAGATTGTAAGATATATTTCTGATGCAACTGAGGCATTATTCGGAATACCGAAGCATAAAATTATAATACTTCCGATGCAGATGAAAGGGAAGTAATGGATTGAAGACAGAAAGTATTGCTGAAGGGGGCTATATGAAGAATTTATTGAAAAAAAACCAGATTATTATTACGGCACTTGCAATTATGATTGCGATAGCCGGGTATCTGAACCTGACAAAGGACACAGTGGCAGATGAAAAGAGCAAGCTGGATGAGAAATTGGCTCAGGCGCAGGAGTATGAAAGTTATTCTGAGGAAGCGATGCTGGCAGAAAACGAGTCGGCAAACAGCAGCTTTGAAATTTCGGATGAAGATAGTCTGAATACAGATACATATGAAGTTACCAGTTCCGGAAGCGGAGAAATGATTACTGCGGATGCATCAAAGGAACTGGGGAGCGAGCAGCTCAGTTCAGAGCAGCTCAGTTCAGAGCAGGAAGATATAACGACACCGGGAGAAGCAGTACTTGCCAGCACGACACTGAGTAGTGATTATTTTACGTCCGCAAAATTAAAAAGAGAGCAGACCCGTTCAAAGAACAAGTCCATGCTCATGGACCTGCTTGCAGACAGCACCGCAACCGAGGAACAGAGAAATCTGGCATTTGGTAAGATTGTAGCACTTGCCGAGACGGCGGAGATTGAGAATGCAACAGAACTTTTGTTGGAGGCAAAAGGGTTTGACGGTGCGGTGGTGAGCATTGTTGATAACAGTGTGGATGTAGTGGTAAATGCTGCAAGTGTAACGGATCGGCAGATTGCACAGATAGAAGACATCGTAGTCAGAAAAACCGGAATGGATGCTGAAAACATTGTTGTCTCAGCGGTTGTAACTCAGGATTAAAAGCATATACGAAAGAAAAAACAATTGCAATATGGCACGGATTTGTTATAATGTTGTGTGAGATTATGTAATTGTAGGAGGACATTATGAGCGATTACGAAAATAATGCATATACAATCAAAGATGAAAAAGACGGCGGAGAAGTGCTG
>JAZSIB010000128.1:0-3181 GCA_045533585.1 Lachnospiraceae bacterium
CGAAGTCCGTTCATATCAATTTCCGGCAACTTTGCAGCCATGATCTTAACGCCCTTTACATCAACCACGTTCTCCATTACATCTCCAAGAGACTGGTTCGCAAGCTTAGCTTTCAGCTTCTCGTTCTCAGACTATACTTCCTTAACTTCATCCTGTAAGGATTCAATCTTCTTAATCAGTCCGGAAGCGTCGGTCTTTGCAGCCTTAGCTACAGCATTCAGTTCCTTCTCAATATTTCTGTAATATTCGAATACTGCACCGGAGGTAATCGCTTCGATACGTCTTACGCCAGCTGCAATACCGGACTCGGACAGAATCTTGAATACGGTGATGGAACCGGTATTCGCAACGTGTGTACCACCACAAAGCTCCTTGGAGAAATCGCCCATGGATACGACACGTACCTTCTCGGCATACTTCTCACCAAACAGTGCCATCGCACCGCTCTTACGAGCTTCGTCAACCGACATAACATCCGTTACAACCGGAAGCTCTGCAGCAATCTGCTCATTTACAATCGACTCAACCTTTGCAATCTCTTCAGAAGTCATTGCCGAGAAATGTGTAAAGTCAAAACGAAGTCTGTCTGCATTTACGAAAGAACCTGCCTGCTCAACATGGGTACCAAGTACGGTACGAAGCGCCTTCTGCAGTAAATGGGTTGCACTGTGATTCTTGCAGGTGTTTGCACGAAGTACGGCATCTACCTTAAGCTCAACGGTATCGCCTACCTTGAAGCTTCCTGCTGATACAGTTCCCACATGACCGATACGCCCGCCTTTAAGCTTAATGGTATCCACAACAGTAAACTCATTCTCACCATTCTTAATGATACCGGTATCTGCGGACTGTCCACCCATGGTTGCATAGAACGGAGTCTTATCCACGATAATCGTTGCCGTCTGACCACCTACTACTTCGTCTACAATATCAGTTTCGGTAGTAAGAACCAGAATCTTTCCGTTTCCTACGAGCTTATCATATCCATCAAACTCGGAGGTAATCTTGGTATCAATCTCATCATATACGGTTGCGTCTGCACCCATGTAGTTCGTTACCGCTCTTGCACTTCTTGCAGTGTCCTTCTGAATCTTCATTGCCTGCTTGAAGCCTTCTTCATCGACACCGTAACCCTTCTCTTCCAGAATCTCAATCGTAAGGTCAATCGGGAATCCGTAGGTATCGTAAAGCTTAAATGCATCATCACCGGATAAGGTCTTCTTATTCTCAGCAGCAAGTGCTTCTTCCATCTCAGCCAGGATGCTTAAGCCCTGATCGATGGTCTTGTTGAACTTCTCTTCCTCTACACCGAGAACCTTCAGGATGTATTCCTTCTTCTCCTCAAGCTCCGGATAGCCATCCTTGGACTCACGAATTACAACCTTACACATCTCCTGAATAAACGGCTTGTCAATGCCAAGGAGTCTGCCGTGGCGGCATGCACGACGAAGCAATCTTCTTAATACATAACCACGACCTTCGTTAGACGGAATCACACCATCAGAAGTCATAAAGGTAATGGAACGGATGTGGTCAGTGATAACACGGATGGAGATGTCATACTTCTCATTCTCACCATACTTCTTACCCGAAATCTCTGATACCTTCTCACGAATTGCCTTCATGGTATCAATCTCGAATACAGAATCGGTAGACTGCATAACGGTTGCCAAACGCTCCAACCCCATACCGGTATCGATGTTCTTACTTGCAAGCTCTGTATAGTTACCGTTGCCGTCACCGTCAAACTGGGTAAATACATTGTTCCATACTTCCATAAAACGGTCACATTCACAACCAACCTTACAATCCGGCTTACCACAACCATATTCCAAACCACGGTCATAGTAAATCTCGGAGCAAGGACCACAGGGACCTGCACCGTGCTCCCAGAAGTTATCACACTTACCGTCAGCATCACGATAGAATCGGGTAATCTTCTCTGCAGGAATACCGATTTCTTTGTTCCAAATCTCAAACGCTTCTTCATCTTCGCCGTAGATGGACGGATACAGACGCTCCGGATCAAGCTCCAGTACTGTAGTCAGGTATTCCCAAGACCATGCGATTGCTTCATGCTTGAAATAATCCCCAAAAGAGAAGTTACCAAGCATCTCAAAGAAGGTAACGTGACGTGCTGTCTTACCAACATTATCAATATCGCCGGTACGGATACACTTCTGACATGTCGTCACGCGATTACGCGGCGGAATCTCCTGACCGGTAAAGTAAGGCTTAAGCGGTGCCATACCTGCGTTAATTAACAACAAACTCTTATCGTTCTGCGGAACCAGAGAAAAGCTGTTCATCTTAAGATGATTCTTGCTCTCAAAGAATTCCAGATAGCTTCTTCTAAGCTCATTAACTCCCATGTATTTCATATTACTTTTCCTCCACTAATCACAAATTTTGTCTTTATAATTCAATTAAGTTAATTACCTTAACAGCATAATCAAACTCTGTTTTTACTTCCTGAAATAATTCCTCCGCATTCTGCGGAAAACCGGCTCGAAGCGCATCCGTCAGACCACAAAGCGGATTCGCGAGTCTGCTGATTGCCAGATTCAGTGCAACCCCCTTTAAGGTATGTGCAGCAGCATAGGCAATATCTCTGTTCTTTGCGAGAATCGCCTGCTCCAAAATCTGCATCTGATCATCCTCTGTTAACTTCTTCAAAAACTTAAATAACATCTTTTCACTCAATGACTGATAAATATCAGATGTAACCTCTCCACCAAGTGAAATATAAGCTTCAAAAACTGTCATATTACTCATCGGCCCTTCCAGTACCTGCAAACTTTTAAAGATGCAATCTTTTGCGCAGGCACAACATTTGCAAAACAAACGTACACAAGATGAAATCGTATTAAAATATTGTATTATACCTTTTGTTCTTTTTCAAGTCTTTTCTGATTTAATCAGACTATGAATTACTGTTACTATATCTCTACAGTACCCGATTGCAAAAAAATACCGAAGCTACTGCTTCGGTACTTCTTTCTCACTGATATTCAGTTAGCAGCTCGTAGGGGAATCGAACCCCTGTTTCCGCCGTGAGAGGGCGGCGTCTTAACCGCTTGACCAACGAGCCACGGAACATTTAGTAATATACACCATGTTCAGGGAAATTGCAAGTATTTTTTGCAAAATTAGTGAAATTTTTTATAGAAGGTCCAAGATA
>JAZSIB010000129.1:0-10070 GCA_045533585.1 Lachnospiraceae bacterium
CCGTTTGCCTTTTCCAGACGCTCTGCACTCTGCTCCAGTTCGCCCGAACAAATCTTTCGGAAGATATAGCGCTCGTCCAAAAGTGCACCGGATAAAATCTTCACATATAAAAACGCATCAATCTGCAGATAAAATTCCTTCACATACGAGATAACCCGCATGCCGTCTTCACCGTTCAGATATGCCAATGCAAGCATGATATTCATCAGAGCGTCAAAAAACAATCCGGTCAATCCACTCTCTTTTTCCTTGTCACGCAGACCACATAACTGAATCAGAATCGGAGGATTCTTTAACTCTGTAGTTGCCCTGCTCACCAGTGCGCTTGTATCCACATCCTCCTGCATTGCTCCGAAACAGTCTTTTTCCACCGTAACGGCAATCATCTGCAACTCATCCCGGTTCAATCGCTGTAAATGCGCAGCACAACAAACAAGAACGGACTGGACATAAGTATCCAATGCTTCTTGTATGGATTTTTGAAGGATTTTCTCCGGCTCTTCCCAATAGCCTTCTCTCTCAAGAATGCCACAGTACCCTGCCAGTACCCTGTAGTTTTCCTTCGCAATTCTATGAAGTTTCGGGTTGGAATACATCTGCATATGTTCCCCCTGAAAATGGCATTTTACGCGATTGTATATAGTATATCCTATTTTAACCTTAATTCCAACTGTTTTTATGCTGTCGTACTATATTTTTCAAACGGAATCCGGCATGACAGTTCTTCTTTTTCTTCACCAGTCAGCCCGTCTACTGCCTCGGACGCCTGTTTCAAAATTGCAGCATCCTGAAAAATGTCTGCAACATGGAACTTTGCTTCTCCACTTTGTCTGATACCGAAAATATCGCCCGGTCCGCGCAGTTTCAGGTCTTCCCCTGCAATATAGAAGCCGTCATTGGAACGATTCATAATATCAAGGCGTTCCTGTACCTCCTGCTCTTCCGAAGTGTTGACCATAATACAGTACGACTGGTCTTTTCCTCGACCGACACGTCCGCGCAGCTGATGCAGCTGGGCAAGTCCGAACCGTTCCGCATTCTCTATCATCATGACCGTAGCATTCGGCACATCCACACCGACCTCAACTACCGTCGTGGACACCAGCACCTGTATCTCACCGGCTGCAAAACGTTCCATAACAGCATTTTTTTCCTTCGGCTTCATCTTACCGTGCAGATACTCCACTACCGGTCCAGCCAGTGCTTCGCTCAACTGCTCCGCATAATCTATCACGTTCTCTGCTTCAATCTCTTCACTCTCTTCCACCATGGGACAGATAACATATGCCTGATGTCCTTCAAGCACCTGCTTACCGATAAACTTATAAGCAGTCGGCCGGTAATCCGGACCTACGACACAATTTTTAATCGGAACACGGTTCGCCGGAAGCTCATCCAGCACAGACAGACTCAGATCTCCATACAAAAGAATCGACAAGGTTCTCGGTATCGGAGTCGCACTCATAACCAGCATATGCGGCTCGTCTCCCTTCTCTGCCAAATGCTCCCTCTGTTTTACGCCAAAACGATGCTGCTCGTCCGTTACCACAAGTCCAAGCTTGTCATACTGTACCTTTTCCTGAATCAGCGCATGCGTTCCGATGATAATATCCGCCTCATGCATAGCGATTCTTTCCTGTGCCTTTCGCTTCTCCGCCGCTGTCATGGAACCGGTCAGCAGTTCTATCCTCAAACCGTACCCCGTCAGATGCCTTGAAATCCCCTCAAAATGCTGCTTTGCAAGCACTTCCGTCGGAACCATCAAGCAGGCCTGATATCCATTCAACGCACACATCATCAGTGCCAATTCTGCAAGTACTGTCTTACCGGAGCCTACGTCACCCTGTATCAGACGGTTCATAATACCGATACCGCTAAGGTCTGTCTGCAATTCTTCCCATACCTTCCGCTGTGCTGTTGTCAGCTCATACGGCAGTGATGCAATCAGCTTCAGGCACTCTGTACGGCGCTCCATCGGATAATGATTTATCCGCACATTCTGCTGTTCTCTTCTCCTTCTGAGCGCCAGCGTAAACAGGAAAAACTCGTCAAATACGATTCTGCGTCGCGCCTCCAGCATCCGCTCTCTTGACTCCGGAAAATGTATCTCGCGGATTGCCTCCATCCTCTCCTGCAGTTCAAATTGCTTCATCAGACGTCTCGGAAGATAATCCGCCTCCCCTTTCAGGGCAGTCAGTGCCTTTTCCACTGCCTTTGATATGGTATTGTTTGTAATCCCCGAGGTTAGGGAATACACCGGCTGTAAAACATACATCAACTGACGGTATTCCTGCGGCGTATAAAGCTTCGCCTGCTCTATCGTCAACTGACGGTTCCTCTTCGAAAGCCGCCCGCGCAGTACATAATGCAGTCCCGGTTTTATCTGGTTTCGAAGATAGGGCTGATTATACCAAAGCACCTGAACCACACCACTCGGGTCTTTGAACCGCGTGGTCAATATCGTCCGCCCATTCCTTCGCACAATCGCCGGCGAGGATGCAAATACACCTTCCACCGCCACCTCACCTTCTCCACGCAACTGTCCTATCGGTATCGGTGCTTCAAACACCACATACCTGCTCGGATAGTGACAGATAAGCTCTTCTACCGTCTCGATATGCAATTTTTGAAAATTCTCTGCAATCTTTTCTCCGATTCCCTTAATTACCGTAATCCGGTCCGATAATTGCATTCTGTCACCTGCTTTCCTCACAAAACAAAAAACTCCCGGCTGCCTGAATCCTCTTCATGTCAGCCGGGAACTCTACTCGCATGTTTATTCTACAGAAACTACATAATAATATACCGGCTGTCCGCCAAGATGAACCTCTGCATCCACATCCGGATAGGCTTCCATAATACGATCTGCCAATGCAGTTGCTGCTGCTTCGTCCATCTCTTCACCGTAATAGATGCTGATCAACTCGGAATCCTCATCCAACAGTTCTTCTATCATAGCATATGCCGTATCTTCAATGTCTTCGCCAACTGACAGAATACCTGCATCACCAATGCCCATGATATTTCCCTGCTTAATCTCTACACCGTTGAGACTGGTATCACGTACCGCATACGTTACCTGACCGGTTTTCACCCTTGCCATCTCTTCCGTCATGCTTTCCGTGTTCACATCAATATCCGACTCCGGCATAAATCCGATCATCGCTGCGATACCCTGCGGAACGTTCTTGCTCGGAAGGACGATAATATTCTTATCCTTCGTCATGCGCATCGCCTGCTCTGCAGCAAGAATGATATTCTTGTTATTCGGAAGAATAAAGATATTATCCGCATTAATCTTTGCAATCGCGTTCAACATATCTTCCGTACTTGGGTTCATCGTCTGACCGCCTTCGATGATACAATCAACACCGAGACCGGTAAAGATTTCATTCACTCCTGCACCGATGGAAACTGCTACAAAACCGTACTGTTTTCTCTCTGCCGGCTCTTCCGTAACTGTTTCCGTCGCCTGTGCACCGCCTTCCATCTCCTTTAAGAGCTTTTCATTGTGCTCTTCACGCATGTTATCAATCTTAATGCGGGAAAGACTTCCGTAAGTCAGTGCGCGCTGCAATGCATTACCCGGATCATTGGTATGTACGTGTACTTTTACCACATCATCCATGGATACAACTACGATGGAATCACCGATGGACTCCAGATAAGCCTTGAAGTCCGCTTCGGTCTTCTCCGTATATTCTTTTTCCAAATAAATAATAAACTCTGTACAGTATCCGAACTTAATATCGGAAGTAGAGATATTCTCGGAAGACATTCTGGAAGGCGCCATACCGGTTGAAATAGAAGGAGTCACCGGAACAGAGAAGTCAATCTCTTTTCCGAGAAGCGCATCATAGGCACCCTTCATAATCTCCAGAAGACCCTGTCCGCCGGAGTCTACAACACCTGCTTCTTTCAGCACCGGCAAAAGTTCCGGTGTGTATGCAAGCACCTCTTCCATCTTCTTCAGAACTTCTTCGCCGAACACAACCAGATCATCGGTCTCCTGAACAAGTTCCTGTGCACGTTCTGCACCACCTCTTGCAACGGTCAGAATCGTACCTTCCTTCGGCTTCATAACTGCCTTATACGCAGTTTCAACCGCTTTTGTAAATGCAGCTGCCATCACCGGTACATCAATCACTTCACAGTTACGGATTTCTTTGGTAAATCCACGGAACAACTGGGAAAGGATAACACCGGAGTTACCTCTTGCACCACAAAGTGAACCATTCGAAATCGCTTTTGCCAACTGTTCCATCGTCGGCGTAGCCAGTCTTGCAACATCATTCGCCGCAGACATAATAGTAAGAGTCATATTCGTACCGGTATCACCATCCGGCACCGGGAATACATTCAGTTCATTAATAATTTCTTTTTTTCGCTCGATGCTCTTTGCAGCAGAAAGAAATGCTTTCTTCAGCATTGCGGCATCAATTGTTTTTAAGACCACTTTCGTTTCCTCCTTAATATCAATCAATGACGCGTACGCCTTCTACAAACACATTCACTTTTACGACCTTCAGACCGGAGAACTCTTCTACCTTATATCTGACATTACCAATCAGATTCTCCGCTACAGCCGAAATACTCACACCATAAGAAACGATGATGTGAAGATTAATCGTAATATTATTATCTTCAATCAGAACATCCACGCCCTGATTGAGATTTTCCATTCTCAGGAGCTTCGCAAGACCGTCTTTCATCTTGATTGACGCCATGCCGACAACACCGAAGCATTCTACTGCGGCAGAGCCCGCATACTTAGCGATAACATCCGTATTCACCAGAATCTCGCCCAACTGCGTATTCATTGTCCCGTTCATATAATTCTCCTATCCGGAGCGTATTTTCCATACAGATTTGTGACGCTCCTGCACAAATCATTCCATGCATATCCCTGCTTACAGACATTCCGAAACCCAACGTTTCATGCCTGCGCAAAAAAGCACAAAGAAACGCATTTTCTTGATATTATACAGTATTATTTCAAAAAAGGAAACCCTTTTATGCGATATTCTTTTCAATCAGCCTGCATATAATACTACAAACGCTGAAAATTATGGTGAATTCATGCGCAGAATGATCGGATTCATTTTCTTCTGGGTTGCCGTCGGCATGACCATTATGCTGTTTTTACGCCATGCTTTTTTCTCCCTTTTGCTAATTATCCTCTTCTACTTTTTATCCTACTGTCTATTCTGCAAGTGCTAACTTCGCACGCTGTATCAACTATCATTCCTCTTCACAGCCCACCGGGTTCCTTGTGTGAAAAAAATGAAAAAAGCGCCGCAGTTGCGACGCTTGTACTCCTACTTATTCAGCAGTTGCTTTACGCATAGTTCTGAGACATGAAGCACACAGATACATCTTCTTGTTGTTACCGCCTACGTTCATACGTACGCTTCTGATGTTGGACTTCCACATCTTGTTTGTTCTACGAGATACGTGACTTCTGGTCTTGCTTACTGCCTTTCCGAACAGAGCCGCCTTATCACACATTGCACATCTTGCCATGAGTATGCACCTCCTTGAGTTAAAAATATATGTTCGTGCATACGTCGGGTTCAGTTCTGTTCTCCGCCAAAAAAGCACGATTATTTGCAAACATGAACATTCTATCAGAAAGAAATTCTAATTGCAAGCATTTTTTACAAATTAATAAATGGATTCTCTGCAAGCTTCAAAAACTATTGATTTGCATCTTTTGCAATCTCAACAGCCTGTGCATCCACCTGCTTTTCTGCCTCTTTTGTCTTGGCATCCTTCTTAAACTTATCAATCAGATCCGGCACCATATCAATCACCTTGGTCACAGTATCCTGATTCTTTACATTTACCAGGCGCGCACTGCCGTTCTGGATAACCAGTACGGAGCTCGGCGTAATCTTACCGCCCATACCGCCGCCTGCATTGTTCTTCCCATTGCTGTTGAAAGCACCTGCTCCGACACCAAAACTCACTTCGACGAGTGGCAGAATAATCGTACCATCATCAAAACGTACCGCATCTCCTACAACCGTCTTGGTCGTAATAAATCCGTCCATTCCCTTAAAAAGAGATTCTACTGTTGATAAAAAAGTGTTATCTGCCATACTCATCCTCCATTTGTTTTTATATCAGATTTCAGTTGTTTTGTATTGTCGAGTAATGCCTTAAAATCCTTGTTCTTCCATAATTTCCATACCAGATGCAGCAAACGGCTCATTCGTACTCTGCCCTTCACCCTGAGCTCGGTCTCAAACTGTTTTTCCTCAAAGTTCGGACGGATACTGAAACTCTTCCCGAATTTGCCGTAGAATATTCCGAGTACAGCCAGAATATATCCGGTTGTCGCAGGGTCATCCATACCAAATGCCAGATAGCCTTTTATCTTTGTCGGTCCGATATGTTTTAATATCTGTACCAGTGTTATCCAGCTTGCTCCAAATGCTGCTTTGTTGGCCTCTTCCTTCAGAAATGCAACTATCGTATCGGCTTTCTGCCACAGATTTCTTACTGTATCCAGAATCGCCTTCATCTTCTGTTTCAGTTTTTGAAGGATGCCGCTTATCTTATTATGAATGCGCGTAAACCAATGCTGCTTTTCTGTTTCGGCACTGTCCTGCCGGCGTGTTTCTTCAGAAGCGTTCTCCTCCGGTGAAGCGATATCTGTTATACTGTCCGTTTTCGCCTCGATACGCAGTTTTTCTGTCGTTACACTCTGCTTCTGTACAACTGTCCTGCCTTGCTTCTTTTTCCGTTTGGCTTTTTCTTTTGCACGCTTTTCTTTTTTCCGCTGTTTTTTCTTTTCAGCCTTTTGTGCCTTTTTCTCGGCTTTTCTCTGTTTCTTTGCCTCGTGCGCTGCTTTCCATGCTTCATCGTTACTCAAAAACAGGAACCACAGCAGATATACTTCATACGAAAGTTTCGTCTCCGGTACATACTTTATCCGTACCCGGAAAATATGCAGGAGCCAGGATATCTTTGCTTCTATCCCGTAGTCCTCTGCTTTATGTCCCTGTGCACGGTATCTCACCGGTACAAAGAGCGCAAGCAATACGGAAACCAAAATCAAAGCAAGCACGGAAACGAGCAGGATTCCGAGTATTTTCAATATCAATAATAGCACTTGTAAGAATCCCATACTGTTTCCTGTCCCCATCCGGCAGAACTACATGAAATACGGTTCTGCGTCAAAGCCTCCGGTCTTTTGATACAGTTCTTCTATCATCTGACGTACCAATTCTCTGGCAGCGTCTTCTCCCTTCGCTATGCCGATTACCTTCACTATCTCTTCACGATAAGGACGTTGTTTCAGCTCGCGTGCCGGAATAATATCCATCACATTCTGTGCATTCTGCGGTATCGTAACACAATACAAATGCAACAAAACCCTGCCGGTTCTGATGCGCCGCTTCATCCGGCGCAAGGCCTTTTCTGTTTTTTCACTGCATCGCAGATTATTTGCCCATACAATCATATCAGATTATAACACACCCTTCGAGGAAAATACAGACTTTTATTCAAACTCATCCAATGCTTCATGAAGCAGATCAAGAGAAATTCGCTTTTCGGAATAATCCCTGCAATTTTCCAAAGAATACTGTACATATTCCATTACTTCTTTCTGAGAATGGAAAAAGATCGGAAGTTCTTTCAAAACTGCTGCCATCACGGCACGCTTTACCGGCATTTCCCTGCTTTCCAATACCTTATCCAGTTCAGCACGAAGTAACTTCGTTGCTTCATTAATGAATGCGCTATCCGCCGGTTCAATATTGTCCTCTTCCTCCAGACTCACAAACAAACTGCCGGAATTCAATGTAGCACAAACCTCCAGCATTCTGCACTTTTCTTCCAATCCATCCTGCTTCAACTCGTCTGCACTGTAGTCCAGCAGATCCGATTGCAATGATTTTCCTTTTGCCACCTCTTCCGCAAGACGCTCCAGCTTACCTTCTGCATAAGCAAACAGTTCCATGAGCTCATCCGGAAGCTCGTCGTCTCCGTTTGCACTGTATTGTTTTGCAATATAGCGCGAAATCTCCATCATTTTTTCTGCTTCCGTCTTCGCTGTTTCTTCCGCAGCATCCGCAGTCAGCAGCAATACATAGAACTGATTAATAACCTCCTGCAGTGCGGTATAATAATCTGAAAGTTCATTTAACTCTGCCACCACATCCTGCATCCGGTCGGTAAGCTCCATATATTCCGTCTCACCCATTGTCTTATAGGACGCAGACGAAAACTCTTTTTCTGCCTCCGCCAGTGTTTCAAACTCCGGCTTTTTCTTCGGCTGATAAATACCTGCCGCACTGCGGAGCATATAAAGGAACTTTTCCACTGATTCCTGTTCGCTGCCCTGGTATAATTTCAGGCTGTCTTCTATCATATCAAGGAACTTTGCCCTCGTCATACGTACCGGCAGCTGAGACAACAATATCTGCACTTTTACATTCAGTGCAGATTTGTCCCCGCCCGCAAACACACGCTGCAGCAGTTCTCTTGCTTCTGCCTCATCGTCGATAGGCTTGTCCTCGCCGGAGAACTTTAATTCCATACGATTCAATATGTATTCATAGATCGTAAAGCTGTCAGTATATGCACTAACTGCTTCCATCTTCTCCACAACCACATTACGCAGTGCTTTTAGTTCATCAAGAAGTGCACTGCATTCGCCGCCTTCAAAATACGCAGCAATCACTGCACGGAGTTTCCCTGTCAGTTCCTTATCCATGTCGTTGCCTTCCCGGCACTGCTCATACAGGTTGTAGTCATAAATCGGGAACTGCAGTCCTGCATATTTATGGTAGGTATCCATCATCTTGGGAAGTAAAGTCTTCATATCTTTTTTCTTTGCCATACATCCTCCAATATTTTGTATATTATGTACTATGTTCAATCCGCATGTCATTGGACATGCGGATGGGTAAATAAATGATCCGAACAGTATTCGTAATTTCCGTTGCACTTGGAGCAGAACCGGAATTCCAGATTGTCATCGTCCAGCTCGGAGCGTCCGCAGACTGCACATTTGTGACGGGTAATCACGGTATGTCCGTCACGGTACACTGCCTGTCCTCTGGAGCGTTCTGCGTTGTGTATCTCGCGCTTGAATGCTGCTTTCCTCTTCATCTGTGCCGGAGAAAGATGCTTATAATTTCTCGTCACGAAGAAGAATATCAGGAAGTTTGCCATCGCAACCACTACGGTAAGTCCGAAACCCAGGTACAAAATATTGCCGGAACGGATGCCGAAGCTGACATTTGATATCACCTGATAGCCCATCAGTGCGCCGTAAATCCAAGCAAGGTACTTCACCTTAATCGGAATCAGGAAAAACAGCGTAAACTGCATGTTCGGGTACAGTGCGGCAAACGCAAAAAACAACGACTGGTTTATATACTCGATGCCAATCGGATAACTCAAACCTGTGATTGCATAGAAAATCACAACCGCCAGAATATTAAAAATAATACCCATCAGGAAATACAGGTTAAACAAAAAGCTTCCCCACGCATTTTCCAGCGAAGTGCCTATCATGTAATACAGATACACACTGATTAACACAAAGAAAACATTGCTGTCCGGCGGCTGGATTAAAAAGGTCACCAGACGCCATACCTGTCCCTGCATGATTTTCTGAACATCCAATGCAAGCCAGGAATAATAAAACTCCGGCATTGTCATCGTCAGAATAAAACCGATTGCATAAAGTATCACGATATACTTCATCAGATTCGGTATTGCATACTTTCCAAATTTTCGTTCCGCTTTATATAACCACTTCATAACTTCCTCACACTCCGAGAATACTGCTAACATCATAGATTTTTTATTCTGTGCTGTCAAATAGTTTTCCCCGGATTTCATAAAAGCTTAACAAACTAATCAAATTTTCTCATCTGTAACTTACGGTTCTCGAATACCGCGTAATACCGGAAGCCAATGTCCTTGAGCAGTTCCTCCACCCGGTCAAAGTACAGAGCTACGCCATCCGCCACATGTGCATCCGAACCGACGGTAATCAATTCTCCCCCCAGTTCACGGTAGCGCGTTAACACTTCCCTGCCGGGATTGGG
>JAZSIB010000109.1:0-13413 GCA_045533585.1 Lachnospiraceae bacterium
GTCCGTTGTGAATCGACACTAACTGCTCCTCCGCTAATAATTGTTCAAAACTTGTTTCCGACATTTTCGAAAAAACCTCCTTGATAATATTATTTGGGGTGGAAGCGCCTGCTGTAATACCTACGCTGTGAAAGGATCTGAGAAGTTCCAAATCCAAGTCATCGGGTTGCTCTATAAAGTAAGTATTTGCACATTCCGTTTTACATATTTCGAAAAGCTTTCTCGTATTCGAGCTATGCTTCCCTCCGATTACGATCATTGCCTCGTTGTTTCCGGCCATCTCGTAAGCCTCTGACTGCCGAACTTCCGTCGCATTGCATATCGTATCGTAAACAATACTATCATACCCCTTTTTTAAAATTATTTCAACAAATTGTTGAAATTTTTTGTAATTATATGTTGTTTGCGCTACGATGGCAAGTCCGGTGCCGGACGGCGGAGCAAAACGGAGTACTTCTTCCTCCTCTTTCAGCACATAATACTCTCCCGTACACCAACCGATAATTCCTTGTACTTCCGGATGGTTGCTGTCACCGAATATTACGGTCGCCCTTCCTTCTTCCCCTTGCTTTCTCACTATCTCGTGAATTTTTTTAACGAACGGACATGTTGCGTCCATTACATTCAGTATCCGGTTTCCGTTTTCATCCACACGCTCCAGCCGGTCGTTGATTGCTTTGGAAACCCCATGTGCCCGGATTACTACCGTTCCCTGCGTCAGGGAATCTGCCTCTTCTATCTCATTGATTACCTGTACGCCCTTACGAATCAGATCGTTTACCACGATGTCATTGTGTGTAATCGGTCCAAAAGTATATACCCGGTTTTCTACAGCTGCCTGCTGATATACCATATCTACCGCGCGCTGTACTCCATAACAAAATCCTGCTTTTTTTGCAAGCTGTATCTTCACTTAGTTCTCCATTCTCAGACAGATTGTTTCTCTGTAACCATACGTTCAACCGCTTCCGTAACCTCTTCGATACTCATAGAAGAGGTATCCAGAAGAATTGCATCCTCTGCCTGCCTTAACGGTGCAAACTCGCGATTCATATCACGATGATCCCGTTCTGCGATATCTTTCTCAATCGCTTCCAGATTGCTTTCGATTCCTTTTGCTTTTAACTCTTCATATCTTCTGACAGCACGCTCATGAATTCCTGCCGTCATATAGATTTTCACCTGCGCGTCCGGCAACACATACGTCCCGATATCCCGACCATCCATCACCACGCATGCCGTAGCCGCCAGCGCTCTTTGCAACTCTACGAGTTTCATTCTGACCTTTGGTACAACCGAACTTGCCGACGCCATCTTACCAACCTCTTCCGTCCGCAACTGTCCGGTTACATTTTCACCGTTCAAAAACACCTGTTGCTCCTGATTCTCATAGCGAATCGTAACGGATACCGAATCACAGGCAGCTTCTATTTTCTCCGTTTCTTCTGCCAGGATGCCGTTTCGGATAAAATGTATCGCCATAGCACGGTACATAGCACCGGTATCCACATATATAAAACCAAGTTTTTTGGCAACAGCCTTTGCAATCGTACTTTTTCCGGCTCCTGCCGGACCGTCTATCGCAATCGCGAATGCCTTTGCATTTTTATCCTTCTGCATCTTCCTGCCTCCGTTTATAGATTTCACACATTAGTTTCTGCCTTATACTGCGTTTCCGGCAGCATATCCGGTTGTCCACGCTATCTGAAGGTTAAATCCTCCTGTCAGTGCATCCAGATCCAACACCTCTCCTGCAAAATACAAGCCGGATACCAGCTTTGATTCCATCGTTGCAGGATTTACTTCTTTTACATTTATACCGCCCCGTGTTATTACGGCTTCACGATAACCTCCAAGCTTCTCCACCGTAAATCTTAAGTTCTTTATCAGCTCACACAAATGTCTCCGTTCCTGTTGCGTCACACTGTTTACCTGGATATACGGGTCAATTCCGCTTATCTCTATGATATATTCTGCCATTCTTGCAGGAAGCAAAGCCCCTAATGAATTCCGGAACTGACGATTGATATTTTCTTTAAAGTCATTCAGAACTCTCTGCTCAAGCTGTTCCATCGAAAGCGCCGGTTTGAGGTCTATCTCGATACAGGTCTCGTCCGAAAACCCGGACGCCAATTCGCTGCTTGCAGAAAGGCACAGCGGTCCGCTTACCCCCTCTGCAGTAAACAACATCTCTCCAAACCCATGGAACAATTCTTTCTGCATCTTCTTCCCCTTTTTCTCCACCGGAGAAATCACGGAAAGATTTACATTTTTTAAAGATAAGCCTTCTAACTGCTTTACCTTTTTTTCTTTTACCAAAATTGCAACTAAGGAAGGCGAGAGTTCCGTCACCTGATGTCCCAATTCTTTTGCAAAACGATATCCGTCACCGGTTGACCCGGTTGACGGGTAAGACAATCCGCCGGTAGCCACGATACAGGCATCTGCATGGAATATGCTCTTACTTTCTGTCTGTACTCCTGCAAAATGTCCATCCTCTTCCAGCACTTTGCTCACCGGTGTTCTATAGTGCACTGTAACCCCCAATGCTTTCATCCTCTGTTCCAGCACACGAATCACATCAGAAGATTTGTCTGACATCGGAAACACTCTGTTTCCACGTTCTGTCTTAATCTCAAGACCCAGCCTTTTGAAAAACGCCATGGTATCATAGGCTCCAAACTGACCATATGCACTATACAAAAAGCGCGGGTTTCTTTTTACAACAGAAAAAAATGTCTCATCATCGCATTCGTTTGCCAGATTGCAACGACCCTTTCCTGTAATGTATAACTTTTTACCGGGCTTTTCGTTTTTCTCAAACACACTTACGGTATGTCCGTTTTCTGCTGCTGTAATTGCTGCCATCATTCCGGCTGCACCTGCACCGATTACAATTATCTTTGCCATAATCCACTCACATTCAAAAAAATATAAAAGCTGCTTGGGAGCAAGCAGCTTATTTGTGATTATTCTTCATATAGACATAATACAGTCCGAAGGAAAAATTCTCTGATTCGTATGCCTCCCCCATAATCCGAAAAACAACACCACGCTGCCCAACAAGATTATCCAACAAGCTCTGTGCTATCGCATCCAGAACTGCTTTCTCTTCCTGTTTCTCCAAACCACTCGCCGGATGCATATCCTCAGAAAAATCCACTACAACGTTTTCTCCGTCAATCACAGCAGACTGAATTCCAATCTCATACCCCGCATCCTCAAGTGAATCCGTAATCAAAATCATCAGTTCTTCCGGTTCATCCGCAAACTCCTCATCTACAACAGCCGATACCGCTTCTGTCTCAAGGGTCTCCGAATTCACGGTATAAAAATATATTTCTTTTTTCTCACTTAGTATAAATTCCACTGCCTGTTCCGTCGGTGTCGCGGGAACAATATTCTGATTTCCTTGAACCGGCGTTGGTGTCGGTGTAATCTCCGGATGTGTATGACCTGTCGAAAAACCGCATCCGCAAAAGAATAACGTCACAAATAAAAGCAGGCTGAACACCGGCATTTTTTTGTGCCATTGATTCGCTTTTCTGCATAATCTCTTTTGCATCCCATACCGCCTTTTTTAAGAAACACCTATCCGTATAGAAAGTTTATCCTGCAAGTATGTCAATAATGTGTTAAATTAATTTTTTTATTTTGTTCCTTCTGTTAGTACCGTTCTGTTCTTATACATGTAATCTGCCAGAGAGATTACCGTCAGAACCAAAGAAGCATAGATTAAAATCTGCTCTGCTATATTAAAGATAAGCAAATCCACATTCAGAATCAGTACAAAGCAGGCAATCATCTGCACCACCGTCTTTGCTTTTCCCCATATGCTTGCTGCAATAACAATACCTTTTCCGGCAGCTACCAGACGGAATCCATCGATAATCAATTCACGCGCGATAATAATCAAGGCAATCCACGCAGGCATCAGTCCCTGTTCCACAAAACAAATCAATGCCGAACATACCAGCAACTTATCTGCCACAGGGTCCATAAACTTACCAAAATCTGTTATCAGATTATATTTTCTTGCAATATGTCCATCCAACGCATCCGAAATGCAGGCAATCGCATAAACAGCAAGTGCATAAAACTCATTCCCCGGAAGTCGTTGTAACATCATAAGCACAACAAACAACGGAATCATCAGTACCCGGAATATCGTTATTTTATTTGGTAAATTCATGCTTTGCACCTCTCTCTTTCACTCTTCCTCTATCAGCTCTTCTGCGGTCAAATCATACCCGGCCGCTCCGGTAATCTTCACCTTCATTATCGTTCCAGACATCTTACCACGAGCAGCTTTTACAAACACATAACCATCCACTCCGGGAGCATCCATATAGGCTCTGGCAACATAAACCTCATCTTCCGGAATCGCACCTTCAATCTGAACGTCCATCTGAGTTCCGATACGTCCTTCTGCCTGCGCAAACGCAATCTCCTGCTGTATCTGCATAATCCGGTCACGACGAAGTTTCTTGACCTTCTGCGGCACCTGAGGTTTTAATTTGGCCGCAGCTGTACCCTCTTCTTTTGAATAAGTAAATACTCCAAGGCGTTCGAATTTTACTTCACGGACAAAATCACAAAGTTCTTCAAAATCCTCTTCCGATTCGCCCGGAAAGCCTGTAATCAGACTGGTTCTGAGAACAATATCCGGAATCTCTTTTCGAAGTTGTTGAATCTTCTCCGTAAGTTCTTTTTTGTTGGTTCGTCTACCCATCCGTTTCAAAACAGCATCTGACGCATGCTGTACCGGCATATCAAGATACTTTACTATTTTATCTTCATCGCGCAATACCGCAATCAGCTCATCTGTTATCTCTTCCGGATAACAATACATCAAACGAATCCATTCCGGTCCTTCGATCTTACATAATTCCCGCAGAAGCTTTGGCAGCATCTTTTCCCCGTAGTGATCCACACCGTAAAGCGTCGTCTCCTGCGCGACCAGAATCAGTTCCTTCACTCCTTTTTGCGCAAGTTCCTCTGCCTCTTCGAGAATCCGTTCCATCGGGACACTCCGGTACGGTCCCCGGATACTTGGAATCACACAATAGGTGCAATGCTTATCGCACCCTTCTGCAATCTTAAGATACGCATACGAAGTACCGGTAAAATGTCCCCGCTTTACCTTAAGCTCAGGCAGATAATCCAGTTCCCTGAAATATAATTTTTTCTCCTGGCTCTTTTTCGCAGTTTCCAACTCATCCAAAACTTCGGCAATATCCGCATAAGCGGCAGTTCCCAGCAAAACATCTACTTCCGGTATGGCTTCCTGTATCTCAGCCGGATAGCGTTGTGCCAGACAACCGGCAACAATCAGATATCGTAATCCGCTCTCTTTATAAGCAGCACATTCCAGAATTGTATTAATACTTTCTTCTTTCGCATCGTTTATGAAACAACAGCTATTGATGACAATCGCTTCTGCCTCTTCTTCCAGTTCAACCACCGTGTGCCCATGTTCACGCAGAATCGATATCATTATTTCACTGTCCGCAAGATTCTTATCACATCCAAGTGATATCAGACATACTTTCATAACTTCACCTCATCTGCATCTTATCTTGGTCGCCACTTCTGTCTTATGCTTCCTCGGCGGACTGGATACAGTTGTTCATCAACATGGCAATGGTCATCGGACCAACCCCGCCCGGTACCGGAGTAATCATAGAAGTATGTTCACAAACCTCGTCAAACTTAACGTCTCCGCACAACTTTCCATCTTCTCCGCGATGAATACCGACATCAATTACCACAGCACCTTCCTTTACATAATCTGCGGTAATAAACTTCGGTTTTCCAATTGCTACAATCAAAATATCCGCACGCTTTGTAATCTCTTTTAAGTCTTTCGTACGGGAATGACATACCGTTACTGTTGCATTTTCGCGCAGCATCAGTAAAGCCATCGGCTTACCGACAATATTGCTTCTGCCCACGATAACACATTCCTTTCCTTCCATGGCAACACCGGAACGCTTCAGCAACTGGATAATGCCTGCCGGAGTACAGGATACAAATCCTTTTCTACCGATACAAAGATTACCTACGCTGGTCGGGTGAAAACCATCCACATCTTTTTCCGGAGCTATCGCAGAGATTACTTTATCTTCGTTAATCTGCTTCGGAAGCGGCAGCTGTACCAAAATTCCGTTTACCGCCTTATCTGCATTTAACTTTGCAATCAGTTCCAGAAGCTCTTCTTCCTTTGTTTCTTCCGGAAGTTCATAAGACAACGAACGAATTCCTATATATTCACATGCTTTTTTCTTGTTGCCGACATAAACTGTTGATGCCGGGTCATTACCAACTAAAATTACTGCAAGACAAGCTTCTTTGCCCTGCTCCTTTAACACTGCTGCTTTTTCCCTGAGTTCATCTTTAATCTCAGTTGAGATACGCTTTCCATCAATGAGCTGATACATTTTTCTTTTCCTCCGTCATTCCATGTTTTATTTGTGACTTTTCATCATCCGGATGCAATGCATGAATCTTCTTCAATGCTACAAAGAATAATAAACTCGTAACACCTGCACCGACTGCCGCCTCAGTAATGGCAAGATCCGGAGATTCCAGTACAATCCATATCAGAGACATAATCAGGCTGTATGACATAAAAATAATCACGGACGTCATTACATTTTTACACAGACTTACTGTCGCTGCACATAAAATCAAAAATAATAATAAAATAATAGTAAAAGTTTTCATAGCTTTTCTTTCTCTTGACAATAATATTGTTTATCACACTCCGGAGTTACACTCTTACTCACGTATTGTATAATACTCCGGCTGTTTTCCTTCAAACTGAGCCTCATGCTTATCAATCGTAACCTGCATCTTGGTAATCAGATGTCCCGACACCGGACTTGCAAACCAGAAAAAGATAATAATCACAAGCATCTTCAGACTTGCATACTGAAAACCGGTCTGAATCATCAGTCCCATCAACACCAAAAAGATTCCGAGCGTATCGTTCATCGCAGCGGCATGCATACGATTCACAACAAAATTGAAACGATAAAGTCCCAAAACCGCCGAACAGGCAATAAACAATCCTAGTATAATTAATGCATTTGATACTATAAAAATAATCCAATCCAGCATATCTTACTCCGCCTTACTTTGTTCCATTTTTTTCGCTCTTCTCTCTGTACGCTCCAAATATACACCCAGATATATCTTAGTCAGTACTACTACTGCCAAAAAGCTGATCATAGCGTAAATCAAAGCAACATCCAAAAGATAGCCTTCTGCAAGCATCAGAGAAAGCACACATATCATCATGATTGTCAAGGTACCGATTACATTTACACCAACCACACGGTCAGCCAGGCGCGGTCCTTTGATTACACGGATAAATGTCAATACAACCAGCAATGCCAAAACGATCAGTACGAAAACATATACCGCCTGATAAGCTTCTATCGGAACTACTCCTGTTTTCATTCCTTCACCTCTTTCCGGTCTCTTGCCGAATTCTCTTCTATCATCTGTTCCGTTTTACGCAGATGATGCACAAAAGAGGATTCCTCCATTCCATTTGCAAAGGACTTATCCAGACAATGCACCGTATACTTCTCATCTTCCTGAAACACGGTAATAGTGCCCGGGGTCAGTGTAATGGAATTGGCCAATGCTGTCCTTGCCGCCTCTGTTTTCAGATCTGTTTCAAAGTTTATCAGAATGGAATCCGGTCTATGCTTAAAATCATAAATCACCTTCAAAACATCCATATTTGCCTTCGCAATCTCCCATACAACCAGTCCCACATAACTTATGTACCGAAACACCCTGCGATAAAGCTTTATTTCTTTTTTTATATTATATCTTAAGAATTTTTGACAGAAACAATAAACGGCACAAGAAATAACAATGCCAAACAAGACAATCTCTAAAGTAATATTTCCATTCAAAATAATCCAAAAGATAAAAAATATAATCGGCATACTCTTACCCACCTATCTTTTTATCATCGCTACAGTATATCATAACAAAAAAACAGTGGCAAGTCTTGTATGCCGAATTTATTATTTCTTTATATACAATATTAGATTAAACTGCATCCGACAAATGTGTCCGCATAGACTTCAAGGCGTTTTTTTCCAGTCTGCTGACCTGTGCCTGTGATATGTGTATCTCCTCTGCAACCTCCATCTGTGTTTTTCCGTGAAAAAAGCGAAGCTGTATAATCTGCTTTTCTCTCTCCGGAAGGCGTCGCATCGCTTCCTTCAATGCAATCTCTTCAATCCAGTTTTCTTCCCTGTTCTTTTTGTCCGACACCTGATCCATAATATACAGGGAATCTCCGCCTTCTGAATACACCGGATCATACAACGACACGGGAGTCTGTATTGCGTCCAAAGCATTCACAATATCTTCTGCCGGAATCCCCGTACATTCGGCCAGCTCCTGTATATTGGGTTCCCGGTTGTTCTTCTTAATAAAATCTTCTTTTGCATAGATTGCTTTGTAAGCAATATCTCTTAATGAACGCGAAACGCGTATCGTATTATTATCACGAAGATACCTGCGAATCTCACCTATAATCATAGGCACAGCGTAAGTTGAGAAACGAACTCCCTGTGTAATATCAAAATTATCAATTGCTTTCATCAGCCCGATACAACCAATCTGAAACAAATCATCCACACTTTCATTGGTATTTGAAAAACGTTGAATAATACTCAATACCAAGCGCAGATTACCATGAATATATAACTCTCTTGCCTGGACATCTCCGTCTAATATCCTGCGGAACAGAGCTTCCTTTTCGTCTGTTTTCAAAAGAGGTAACTTTGACGTGTTTACTCCGCAAATCTCAACTTTAAATGTCCCCATAACAGCCTCCGGAATCAAAAGATACTACACTAATGATTCACGAAAAGCTGTATGTTTATTCAAAATTCCAATTGATAAATTCTGGTATTCTTATCTGTCCCATTTATCACACAAAGCATTAATCTGATCTGCAAATTTTGCAAGATCCTTGTTGGCACCACCTTCGTTGTGCTGTATTACCGTCATCAGGCGCTGTCCTGCAGCCAGCAATCTTGCAAATACAGAAGAAACAGCCTTGGAAACAGTTTTTTTCGAGCGTTGCCGTTCCCTGAAGCCTTCACTTACTACCACTTCCCTGATAAGATCGTAGCAGCCTCCGGAATACGGGGCGAATGCATCCAATCCGCATTCGTTTTTCAAAGTAGCAGTAAATTCATCACAGACACTGTCTTCTCCATGTACTACAAATACCTTTTTAGGTTTTCTTCCAAAAGCATTAATCCAGCGCAGCAATCCTTCCTTGTCCGCATGACCGCTAAAGCCCTCCAACTGTGCAATTCTTGCCTTTATCTCAATTGTTTCACCAAACAGACGTACTTCATTGGCTCCTTCCAGCAAAATTCTTCCCAGGGTTCCGTTTGCCTGATATCCGACGAAAAGAATCGTGCTTTCCGGTCTCCAGAGATTGTGCTTCAGGTGATGCCGGATTCGTCCTGCTTCACACATACCGGAGGCGGATATGATTACCTTCGGCTCATCATCAAAATTTATCAGCTTTGACTCGTCACTTGTAATCGCGTACTTCAATCCCGGAAAAATAATCGGGTTCTGTCCGCGCTGCGCTATCTCCATCGCCTCCGGTGAAAAACAGCTGTCCATATTTTTTGTAAATATAGTCGTCGCTTCGATTGCCAATGGACTATCCATGTAGACTTTAAAATCCTCAAAGCCTTTTATCATTTTTTCCGCCTTAATCTTACGGAAGTAAAACAACATCTCCTGTGTGCGACCAACCGCAAATGCCGGAATCACAAGATTGCCGCCACGTTCAAAGGTCTCCTGCGTAATGCGTGCCAGCTCCGCGATATAATCCGTGCGCTGCTCTGCGTGATTCCTGTTCCCGTAAGTGGACTCCATGACAACAAAATCTGCTTCCTTTACATAGGTCGGATCTTTGATTAACGGCAAATCTTCATTCCCGATATCACCTGAGAAAACGATCTTTCTGGTAATACCATTTTCCGTCAGTGTCAGTACAACACTGGCTGAACCCAAAAGATGACCGACATCCACAAACCTTACCGAAACACCTTCGCACACACTATACTCCTTGTTATAAGGAATTCCGACAAAGTGCTTAATTACTCCCAGCGCATCCTTCATCTCATACAGCGGTTCTACAGCTGTCTTGCCGGAACGTTTTCCTTTTCGGTTTTTCCATTCTGCTTCCTGCATCTGAATATGTGCACTGTCACGCAGCATAATGTCACAAAGGTCACAGGTCGCCTCTGTCGCAAATATCTTTCCGCGAAATCCTCTTGCATACAACAACGGCAACAGACCTGTATGGTCAATATGGGCATGCGTTATAAAAACATAATCAATGTCTGAAGCATTGAAGGGTATCTCTTGATTCTCATAGATATCTTCTCCCTGTTCCATACCACAGTCAACCAACAATTTTACATTGTCAAGCTCTATACAATGACAGCTTCCTGTCACCTCATGTGCCGCACCGACAAATGATATTTTCATAAGCACACCTCCATCTTTTTTAAATATATAGTTATAGTTTACCTTTTTTCATAGATTGTGTCAATTTATTCAGATTTCTGCTTTCATTACTTCCCGTCTGAGTCTGCGGATAATCTTTTTTTCCAAACGTGAGATATAAGACTGCGAGATACCCAGCATATCTGCAACCTCTTTCTGGGTACGTTCCTCACCGTTTCTGCTGTTCAAACCAAATCGCATAAAGATGATTTTCTTTTCCCGTTCATCCAGTTTTTCCAACGCCTTCATCAACAGCTTACGTTCCATCTCGTTCTCAAGATTCTTATACACACAATCTTCATCCGTCCCGAGAATATCGGATAACAACAGTTCATTTCCATCCCAGTCAACATTCAGCGGTTCGTCAATCGACACCTCCAGTTTTAATTTGTTGTTTCTTCTCAGATACATCAGTATCTCATTCTCAATACATCTGGATGCATATGTAGCAAGTTTGATATTCTTCTCCGGATTAAAAGTATTGATGGATTTAATCAGACCAATGGTTCCGATGGATATCAGATCCTCGACTCCTACACCTGTGTTATCAAATTTTTTTGCTATGTATACCACCAACCGAAGATTATGCTCTACAAGAACGGCTCGCGCCTGCGTCTCCTCATCTGTTCCCAACCGCATTATCTCCTGTAATTCCTCTTCCGGAGCCAATGGAGAAGGCAGCACTTCCGTACCGCCGATATAATGAATCCCTCCCTGTTTTCCCAAAACCAAATCCCGTAACTTAATCCATACTTTCATCCTTATATTCCCTGATAAACTTATCTTGAATATCATATCCCTATTCCTTTCTGCTCATTATTCATTCTGATTCCTATACTTTTTCGCCTTTGTCGGACAAGTACTTATACAAAGCTGCCATGCAATATCACATCACACTCCTCCTGCTTCAACAACTCACCCGACACTGCCGCAGCATAAAGTTTCGTAAACGTTTTTTTCTCTCTGCCGTCCAGAACCGTCAGCCTCTCTATAGGATATGCATACAGGATTCCGGCAGTACTTCCTACTGCTTTGTAAGGAATGGCACGCAGGTTCTCTTCTTTTATCCCCATCTTCTTTAACACATCTTCCTTTACCAATATCACCGGACATCCGGAAATGGGCTCATACAGATGGTTCCCACTGTCATAAAACGCCGTCGCCTTTATCAACTTTTCGCAATGCTTCAGTACCACTTCAAATCGATTTCTGTTTCTGTTTTTCCGGTTTTCCCGGAAAGAATACAGACACTTCCCAAGAAAAACCATCACTGCCGATACTAACGGCAACAAGTACGTCACATCACTTTGTACATGCGTTTTCCCCGACAATATAAAACTGATCCCGTACAGCGCCGCACCCGTTCCGTAAATCAATGCCGTATTGCACAGAAGTTCTCCTGCTCCTTTGTGCGGAATCCCAATCCAGACCATCAATCCTGCGATTAATAAGCGCAATGGTATATAACTCCACACTGTTATCGCGTTAACAAGCAATAAAACAGCACCCGCAGCCCCTGTTCCGGCCGCTCCGAACAAACGTCCATAGCTTATTTTTTGTTTAGGATGTATCAACAAAAGCAATGCAAAATCCATTATCAGATTGAAGATAAATATCACATCCACGTAATATGTAATCACCATTCTTTTGCATTCTCCCCATCAGCATTCACCAACACTCTGCATAACTCAAAAGAATTATATCCCCACGCCTCTGCGAAGTCTGTCAAAACGAAGTGCAAAAAAAGACAGTAGCAAAATTCACTACTGTCTTTTCTGTAACTACATATTTCAAAACAAACTATTCCGTTCTAAGTGCAACAACAGGGTCTTTCTTTGCAGCACTTCTTGACGGGATAATACCCGATATCAAAGTTAGAAGTACGCTGATTGCGATGAGAATTCCGCCAACCATCAGCGGAAGCTGTGCACTCAGGTTCGAAATGCCGGTCAATGCATGCAGAATCGCATTAATCGGGATACACAACAGATAAGTTACAACTACACCCAGCAGGCCGGATGAAAAACCGATAATCACAGTCTCAGCGTTGAACATACTGGAAACATTCTTCTTGGAAGCACCGATTGCTCGTAAAATACCGATTTCTTTGGTTCTCTCCTGCACAGAGATCAAGGTAATAACACCGATCATAATGGATGATACCACCAGAGATACCGCTACAAAGGCAATCAGAACATAAGTAATTGCATTAATAATCGTTGTAACGGAAGACATCATGATACCGACATAATCCGTATAAGAAATCTTGTGAAGATCATCTACACCACTGTTATAATCCTGAATCACATCTTCCAGTACATCCTTATTTTCAAAGGAAGATGCATAAAGATTGATACTGGACGGATCATCAAGATCAACATATCCAAGTGTATAAAGATTCCCTTCATAACTTGCACCGGAAACCTCCACCACTTTATCAAAGTTTTCTGCACACTGTTCCGTAGTATATGCCGCTACTGCCATATCAAGTGCAGCAGACAGCTGCTCTTCACCCATCTGACTCACCTGCGCACGCACCTGTTCTGCATACTGTACCTTATACTGTTCTGCAGCCAACTGCATAAATGTTGCACGTAACTCATCCTCGCTCATGGCAGACATGTAACCGGCGATCTCCGCTTCGCTCATGCCGGTCTCCTGTACTGCCGCCTGAATCAGTGTAGCTTCAATCTGTTCTCTTGGCATCATACCCACAGACTGCATAACCGCTGCATTTACCTCTTCCTCACTCGGTACACTTACAATCTGTATATATGCTTCTGCCTTTCCTGCTTTATCAAGTCCGGCAATATGATTCATAAATCCTTCTGCTTTTTCTTCCAC
>JAZSIB010000133.1:0-7346 GCA_045533585.1 Lachnospiraceae bacterium
GATACGGCAAACGGTTCCCTGATGGCAGGTCAGGTATCCGGGCAGTTGAAAGAGATTAAGCCGATTGCACAAATCTTTGCAGAGATGGAGCAGGGTTATCACGAGGTTGTTTCTGCACTACAACAGTAAGGAAGGGATTCTGTGAGGGGATAATATAGGAATCATATGAAGCATACATGAGAATGGAAGTGGGCTGACAGAAAGAGAATTCATAAAGAAGATGAAAACCGTATTTTTATATGCCGGTCAGGGAAGTCAGAAGGCCGGTATGGGAAAAAATTTATATGAGGATTTTGCAACATACCGCAATGTTATTGACAGTCTGAGACTGGATACGGATATTCAGTATTACATGCATGATGCATGTCTGGAGGAACTGTCAAAGACGGAGATTACCCAACCCTGCATGGCGGCGTTTGCAGCAGGTGTGACGGCAGTGCTGAAGGAACATGGTATCGTGCCGGATGCGGCCTGTGGACTGAGTCTTGGTGAATACGGTGCGCTGCATGCGGCCGGTGTGTTTGACGCACAGGAGTATGTGAAGCTGTGCGAGTTCCGTGGACGGAAGATGGCAGAAGCTGCAAAAGGAAAGTCATGTGCCATGAGTGCAATCCTGGGACAGACGGCAGAAGCGGTAAAGGAAGCCTGTGATGCTTCACAGGAAGCAGGGTATGTTACGGTAGCAAACTATAACTGTCCGGGTCAGTATGTAATCTGTGGAGAAGAGACGGCAGTAGCGGCAACAGAAAATTACTTAAAAGAGCACGGTGCGAAACGCTGTGTGCGTCTGAATGTCAGCGGACCGTTTCATACGAAGTTCATGAAGCCTGCCGGGGATGCCCTGCAGGAGTATTTCGATACTATGTCGTGGGGAACACCGCAGATTCCGGTCGCACTGAATGTGACCGGTGCATATCTGACGGAAGAAGAGAATCTGAAGGAACGCATGGTGCAGCAGGTGCAGAATAGTGTACAGTTTGAGACGTCTTTAAGATTGTTATTAAATGACGGTGCAACAGAGTTCATCGAAATCGGTCCCGGTAATACCTTGTCGGGTTTCCTGAAGAAGACTGCCAAGGAACTGGGAAAAGAAATTACGATATACAATGTGGAAAGCAGCGAGAGTCTGACCGCTCTGTTAAACTGCTTTGAAGGAAAGTAACAGACAGGGAAACGGTTCGGATTGGAATAGGTGCCTCGTGACAGGGGCACGTGCTGAGGCGGAAAGGCAGGAGAAAGGATATGTCAGATAGAAAAACAGCAATTGTAACAGGCGGAAGCCGCGGAATCGGGCGTGCAGTCTGTGTACGTCTGGCGAAGGACGGATTTGATATTGTGTTGAATTATCAGGCATCGGATGCGCAGGCGAAGGAAACAGCTGCAGAGTGCGAGGCAGCAGGTGCTCGTGTGTTGATTGTAAAGGCGGATATTGCAAAGCCGGAGGACTGTGACCGTCTGGTACAGGTGGCAGCGGTATTTGGAGACGGCAAGGTCGCAGTGTTGGTGAACAATGCCGGAATTACCCGGGACAATCTGCTGGCGCGTATGACGAACGAAGAATTAGACGCAGTGATTGATGTTAATCTGAAAGGCAGCTTTTATATGATGCGTGCAGTGTCCAAGCTGATGCTAAAGGCACGCTACGGACGTATTATCAACATGAGCAGTATCGCCGGTGTGATGGGAAATGCAGGGCAGATGAATTATGCGGCCAGTAAGGCAGCAGTCATCGGCATGACAAAGTCGCTTGCACGTGAGCTGGCATCGAGAAAGATTACAGTAAATGCGATTGCGCCCGGCATGATTGAAACAGCGATGACCGATGCGATTCCGGAAGCTGCGAAGGCAAAACTCTTAGAGGGCATTCCCTTCCATGAGATGGGACAGCCGGAGGATGTGGCAAATCTGGCTGCATTTTTAGCAAGTGACGAGAGCAAATACATCACCGGACAGGTTATCTGCGTTGACGGCGGAATGGCAATGTAAATGACAGCGCACGCGGAACGCAGTGTCTGCGGAGTAAGAACGCAGTAGAAGGCAACGGGGAAAGACATTGAAACGATAGAGAAATGAGGCGTAGAAATCAGAATGGAAAAGAGACGTGTTGTGATAACCGGGATGGGGACGATTAACCCGCTCGGACATAATCTGAAAGATACTTGGGAGGCGGTAAAGCAGGGAAAATGCGGCATTGCTCCGATTACTCTGTTTGATACTTCAGAACGTAAGGTAAGTCTTGCGGGGGAAGTGAAAGACTTTAACCCGGAGGAATATCTGGATAAGCGAGAAACCAGAAAGATGGATCGCTTTACGCAGTTCGCTCTGGTTGCTGCAAAGGAAGCCTTTGCAGATGCAGCATTTGACCTTGAAGCAGTAGACCGCAGCCGTTTTGGTGTGATTGTATCGAGTGGTATCGGCGGGATGCAGACCTTTCAGGACGAGTGCCTGAAGGGTGAAGAGAAGGGCTATGATCGTGTGAGTCCGCATTTTATCCCGATGATGATTGCGAATATGGCAGCAGGAAGAATCGCGATTGAGTACGGTCTGCATGGTATGTGTAACTGTGTGGTAACGGCATGCGCCGGTGCAACGAATGCAATCGGTGATGCGTTCCGTCATATCCGTGACGGTTATGCGGATGCGATGGTAACCGGTGGCGCAGAGGCAAGCATTACGACATTAGGGCTTGGCGGATTCACGACTTTGCAGGCACTGAACCGGACGATAGATCCGATGCGGGCTTCGATTCCGTTTGACAAGGAACGTGCAGGTTTTGTCATGGGTGAGGGAGCCGGAATCTTAATTCTGGAAGAGTATGAACACGCGGTAGCGCGTGGTGCAAAGATATACTGCGAAATCGTCGGATACGGTGCGAATTGTGACGCATATCATGTGACGGCTCCGCTTGAAGACGGCAGTGTGGCAGCCGAATGTTTGAAGCTTGCGTTAAAGGACGGAAATGTAGCTGCCGAGGATGTGGTTTACATTAATGCACACGGAACCTCCACTCATCTGAATGATAAAGGTGAGACGAAGGCGATTCGTGCGGCGTTCGGCGCACATGCAGATAAGCTTATGGTAAGTTCCACAAAGTCCATGACAGGACATCTGCTTGGTGCAAGCGGTGCGGTAGAGGGTATCATTACTGCTATGAGTATCTGTGACGACTTTGTTCCGGCAACGATTAACTATCGTGAACCGGACCCGGAATGTGACCTTGACATTGTACCGAACGTAGGACGTAAGGTGACGGTAAATTATGCAATGTCGAATTCACTTGGATTTGGCGGACATAACGCAACGATTCTTTTGAAGAAGACAGATATTGAGAAATAAGGAAGAAGAACGATGGAATTAAATTCGAATGAAATTCAACAGATTATACCGCACAGATATCCATTTCTATTGGTAGACCGGATTCTTGAATGTGAACCCGGCGTATCGGCAAAGGGTATCAAATGCGTATCGGCAAATGAGATGCAGTTTATGGGACATTTTCCGGAGAAGCACGTAATGCCGGGTGTGTTGATTCTGGAAGCGTTGGCACAGACCGGAGCAGTTGCGCTTCTTACCAAGGATGAGTATAAAGGGAAGATTGCGCTTTTCGGCGGAGTGAAGAATGCACGCTTCAAGAAGCAGGTGATCCCCGGGGATGTGCTCGAGCTGAACTGTGAAATCATTACCTTGCGCGGACCGCTTGGTATTGGAAAAGCGGTGGCTACTGTAGACGGAAAAGTTGCGGTAACGGCAGAACTAACATTTGCAATTGACATGAGTAAATGATACACTGTTTATAGCATAAGTTTTTGCACAAAGTAAAGATAGGGCAGCTCAGAACAGAAAGATTAAAAAGTAAAAGTGCGTAGTGGAGTGGGAAATGTTACAGGATTTGTTTAATGATGTTTATACGAAATTTAAGCTGCATTTTTATCAGAGAATGTTTGAGAAATTGCAGGAAAGAGAAACTTCCCTGACAACGGTGGAGACTTTTTGCATGGAGATTATCTATGCGCTGAAGAATCCAACCATCAATGAATTTGCACGTCTTGCCAATCTGTCGGGACCGAATGCTGCTTATAAAGTCAGCAGTTTGATGAAGAAGGGATATTTGCGAAAGGTACAGTCTCAGGAAGACCGGCGGGAGTATCATTTGGAAGTGACGGAAAAATATCTGGGTTACTATAATCTCAGTTATCAATATGTTGGAACGGTAGTGAACCGTATGAAGGAACGCTTTTCTGAGGAAGAACTGAAAGTGATTGAGCGGGTTATGACAGTGATGCGGGATGAATTGATGACAGAAGTTAAATACTAATATTGTTGCAAGAAAGAATAAACGAGAGCCGTTGTATGACGGCTCTCGTTTCATATGTGCGTCCAGTGGCGTATGTTTACATTATTCAAGTGTAAATTTGCTGACTGCTTCCGTCAACTGGTTGGATACTTTTATCAATTCGTCAGCACGTTCGCTGAAGTCTTCGAGCGCTGCAAGCTGGAGCGTAACGTTCGCGGTTACTTCCTGCGTAGAAGCTGCTGTCTGCTGAGCAATAGCGGAGATGCTTTCGATAGACTGCAGGGTGCCATGCTTGGTCTGCTGAATCTCGTCAATGCCCGATATGATGTTATTCAGGTTATCAGTAAGTACGGTAACCTGATTACCAATGGAGTGGAACAACTCGACGGTACGGGAAATCTGAGCCAACTGAGAATTAACGGTAGCACGGGATTTCTCTGCATAAGATACTGCGATGGTGGTACGGTTGGCAATGTCTTCTACATAAGCACGTATCTGATTGGCTGAATCAGCGGATTGTTCAGCGAGCTTACGGATCTCGTCTGCAACAACTGCAAAACCACGACCGGCATCACCGGCACGGGCGGCTTCAATGGAAGCGTTCAATGAGAGCAGATTCGTCTGGTCTGCAATCTGATTGATAGCATCTACAATCAGTACAATAGAGTCTGTAGCGGTCTGCAAATCTGCGGTACTGTTGATAATCTCATTAGCAGCAAGCTCGGTCTCAGCAGCATTGGAGCTCAGTTCTTGTACCACGTTGATACCGTCAGTAACAATGGCCTGGGTTTCTTTTGAAACAGCAGAGATGCTTTCGGAGTTTGCACTTACCTGTGTGATCTTATCTGAAAGAATTTCCATCTGGTTCATGCAGCTCTGGGTATCGGATGCCTGCTGGGTAAGACCGCCTTCAATCTCGCTGATAGAATAAGTAATATCGCGAGAGGTGCTGACTAAGGACTGTGCATTGGTAGTAACAACATTTGCAGTATTCTGTACTTCTCCGGACAAGGTACCGGTTTCGGCTATCAGCTCACGGATGTTTTCCATTGCATGATTGGTGCTGCGGGCAAGTACTGCGAATTCGTCCTTGCACTTCAAATCAACATTTACCGTCAAGTCACCGGTTGCAAATCGCTCCAGACCATGCATCAGTTTTTTGATACGGGAAGTGATGCTGCCGGACATGGTCAATGCTATCAAAGCAGATAATGCGATGGAGATTACAACCATGATAGCGGTAATGGACTGAATCGGGGTCAGGTTAACGAGAATCTCGCTTTGCGGTACCAGTGCTGCTAACATGAATCCATTAAAAATGTGGTATGAAAACAGATAGTCGGTATCCTGATAGGAGATATACTGAAAACCGCTGGTAAGTGTTTCGTCTGTCTGATAAGCCTGCATGGCTGCCGTGTAATAATCACTGCCGGAAATGATTGATTCTGTCGGTACGCCGTCAGATAATTCCGTTAACATAGGGAGCTCATCTTCCTGTGTGATAGAGAAAAGCTCACCACCGTCGGGTGCAACAAGAACGGAGATGCTTCCGGCACCGAAGCTGAGACCATCCAGCGGACTATGTATTTTTTCTAAGGGGATATCTGTAATCAGGTATCCGTAACTCTGTAATGCAAGGTTCTGCAATGGGCGGCCGTAAGCCAGACCGTAACGGATCTGATTCACTTCAATATTATCAATAAAAGGATGTGAACTCATCCAAACTGTCTTCTGTGCATCAATGGCAGCCGCTTCTTCTGATTTGATAAACTCGGCAACATTGTCTGTAGTGAAGGTTCCTGAGGTGTTATAAGGACGTTTGCCTTCCACGAACATATACATATTGCTTATGGAGCTGTTCGTAGTAACGTCGTAACAGAAATCTTCCAAAAGTCCTTTGTAGGTGAGACGTTCCTCGCCATCGGACATGGTAGCTGCCTTTTGATAATAGTTGCTGTAGACCGGATTGGTTGCTACTTCGAGCGTCTGGCTGTCTATGGTGTCAAACAGGAGCTTGTAGTAATCTGAGGTTTGTTCCAATACGGATACGGTTGTTTTCTCATAACTTTCCGTAATTGCAGTGGATGCTTTGTTATAAGATACGATACCGAGTGTAATAATTAATATGATAGATACGGAGAACGCAAGAAGCAGACGATAGCGTATGCTTCGAGTGCGGGTTTTGCTTTTGACAGCTTTCTCTTTTCTGTTTTTTACCTTCTTTTGTTTCATATGCTGTACCCCCATACAGTTATACTTGCTCTGAGTTGTCAGACAAATTGTAAATATAGAATTATTTTATTATGATTTAAAGGGAAAGTCAAATAAAGAATGAAAATAATGGTTTTGAATACAAGAAAAATATATTCAAGACGCAAAAAGTGGATTTCGCGCAGAATAACTTGCAGAAATGAAAAATTTGAAGTAAGTTGGTAACATCAAAAAGCGGTAACGAATTTCATCGTATCGGGAAAGGAGAAATCTATGGAGGCAATTACCTGGATTATTATTTTTGTAGTTCTTTTGGTAGTAGAGATTGTGACATTGGGACTTACAACGATTTGGTTTGCCGGCGGAGCTCTGGCAGGATTCATTGCAGCGAATCTTGGCGCACCGCTTTGGTTACAGATTGTTCTTTTCCTTGCAATATCACTTTTGCTGTTGTTTGTTACCAGACCGATTGCAGTGAAACTCCTGAATCAGAAGCGGGTAAAAACAAATTATGAAGGTGTAATCGGAAAGGTGGTTAAGGTTACAACGAAGGTTGATAATTTTAATGGAACCGGAACCGCAGTCTGCAATGGTCAGGAATGGACCGCACGAGCAGAGGACGACGCGGATGTATTTGAGCCGGGAACGTTGGTAAAAGTAGTGAATGTATCCGGCGTGAAACAGATTGTGGCAGAGTATAAAGAAGATTAACGTGAACGCAATTTTATTGCGTAGAAAGAGGTGGATTTATGGAATATGTATTAATCGCTGTTCTTGTAGCACTGGCATTGATTATCGTTTCATCTTGTGTAAAGGTTGTACCGCAGTCAAATGCTTATGT
>JAZSIB010000082.1:0-4402 GCA_045533585.1 Lachnospiraceae bacterium
ATCTTCAATAACTTTATCAACAACATCGCTTACTTAGAGCGTATCTTCGAGACCCTTGATGAGCCGGTAACGATTGATAATGCAGAAGAAGCAAAAGAGATGGAACCGATTAAGGGTGAGGTTACCTTCGAAAATGTTACCTTCGGTTATGAGCCGGGTAAGATTGTACTCGATAATCTGTCCTTCACCGTAAAGCCGGGTGAGAGCATTGCACTCGTAGGTCCGACCGGTGCCGGAAAGAGTACCATCGTAAACCTGATTTCGCGTTTTTATGATGTGAATGAAGGTCGCGTGCTGATTGACGGTCAGGATGTTTCCAAGGTAACAATTAAGTCCTTACGTTCCCAGATGGGTATCATGTTGCAGGAGAGCTTTATCTTTTCCGGAACAATTGAAGACAATATCAGTTACGGGAAGCTGAATGCGACAGAAGACGAGATTGTGAAGGCAAGTCAGACGGTATGTGCAGACGACTTCATCCGTCGTTTCCAGGATGGCTACAAGACAGAGGTTAAGGAAAGAGGTTCGCTTCTTTCCCAGGGACAGAAGCAGTTAATCTCCTTCGCGAGAACACTCTTGTCCGACCCTGCAATTCTGGTGCTTGACGAAGCAACCTCCAGTATTGACGTACAGACAGAGCGCGCATTGCAGGCAGGTCTCAACAATATGTTGCAGGGAAGAACCTCCTTCATCATCGCGCACCGACTTTCCACCATTAAGAACTGTGACCGCATCATGTACATTGACAAGGGCGGCATCACAGAATGCGGAAGCCACGATGAACTCATGGAGAAGAAGGGCGATTACTACCGCCTGTATACGTCACAGATGGAAGAGATTGCGTAAAACTATTTGTTGTTGCGAGGTGAGGTACCGAACAGCTTGCGATAGGCACGGGAGAAGGTGGAATAGTCCTGAAAACCGCAGCGGTAACAGGCTTCTGTTATCGGAACTCCGGTCTGAATGAGATCGGATGCATAGAGCAGGCGTTTCTGCAGGATATAGTTGTGGATGGTATAGCCGGTTTCTTCACGGAAACAGTGCATCAGATAGGAACGGCTTAGGAAAAAGTGTTCCGACAAAGTCTGTATGCTTAAGTCTTTGTCAAGATTGCTATTGATGTACCGTAAGACTTCTTCGATGTGACGGTTGCTGCCGTAGGCAGATGGCGTGACGGCGTTCTGACCGGACAGAATGAGACGGTTCAGAAGAATGATAAACTGAATAAACAATGCATTGGAAAGCAGTGGAGCGGCAAATTCGTCGGAATCCACTGCTTTTTCTAAATCTGTTAGCAGGTTACGGAAACCGCCTAACAGATCGCTTTGCAGGCGGATGAGGTTGATGTTGTTACTGTCAGAGAGCCGGAAACAACTTGTAAGGTCGGCGGCTTCTGTACTGTGTGCGGCAATGAACTCCGGATTAATCCAGATGACAATACGTTCATAAGGAATCGAACTGTCGATGACAGGGCGGTGTATGGCATGGTGTTTTACCAACAGTACATCCCAAGGCTTCAGGTAGTAGGACTTGCCCTCCACGACATAAGTTACCTTGCCGGATAAGAAGATAATAATCTTATCGAAGTCATGGTAATGGGATTCGAATTCTTGTGATTTTTGGTCGCGCAGGTGGAAAAAGCGGAAATCCCGGTCCAGCCAGCCACGTTTTATATTGCCGTCCACGTCAGTATATTGCATGTGATTCATAAAAATCTCCGGTTAATTGATTGTGTTTCGGTGTTATGTATTTAGAACTGCATTTCGGCTTACAAAGTTGCATCTCGGTTTGCAATTCAGCTTCATAATTCATGCTACAACATTTTATGCAATGTTGCAAGCAGAAAATGCTATATACAAAACAAAAAGTGCGGTATATACTGTAATCGTAGCAAGGAAAGAGTCAAAATTATTCAGATTGGTGATTGGAAGCAGAGATTCCGGAACGGAGGCCGTTATGAAGCAGAGCAGAACTTATTATCCGAATCAGATACAGGTACGAATTATCGAAGTGGCAGACCGTAATAATATAAAGGTACAGGTATATGAACGTGCAGACCGGAAAAACAGAGCGCTGGCGGGAATAACAGCCTGCAGTAATGCGGTTGTTTCGACTGTGTATGAGCTTGGTCTGGTAGATCGTAAAGTGACGGTGCATACTTCACAAGGGGAATTGGAAGTCGAACTGAAGGAAAACGGCAGGGTTGAAGTTCTGGGCACAGAAGGCAAGAATGCATCTATTGTGTTGTCCAAAAGATAACTAAGATTTCATATGCAATGCAAGGCATTGACAGGAGAAATCCTTTCAATGTCTTCGTTTTTTGCAGAGTATTTGTGTAAAATGATTGCTTACGGACAAAAAATAGGAAATTAGTCACAATCCCTCACAAAAAACCAGTCAGGAAATGCACAAGCATTGTCGAAAACGGCGAAAAATCCGCAGAGCATTGAAAACAGTGGGTTTTCATAGTATAATAGGCACAAAATTTGCAGGTTCTGGAAAGGTAAGGTTTCGAATGAAGATTGATAAAAAAGAGTTTAAGGCTTTGTTGGAAGGCAACTTGCGTATCATGTTCCGTAAGGATGTGAAAGAAGCGAGTAAGCAGCAGTGTTTTCAGGCACTTGCCATAACGGTTCGTGACTATATCATGGATGCATGGCTTGCAACCTCGAAAAAGTACAAGGAAGACAATGTTAAGTTCGTATATTATATGTCCATGGAGTTTTTGATGGGGCGTGCGCTTGGCAATAATATCATCAACCTCTGTGCAGAGAAAGAAATCCGTGAAGTGCTGGATGAACTCGGTATCGACTTGAATGTACTGGAAGATGAAGAGCCGGATGCAGCACTTGGTAACGGTGGTCTGGGACGTCTGGCGGCATGTTTTCTGGATTCCCTTTCTTCTCTCGGATATCCGGCTTATGGATGCGGGATCCGCTACAGGTACGGTATGTTTGGGCAGAAGATTGAGAACGGTTTCCAGGTAGAAGTACCAGACAACTGGCTCAAGCATGGCAATCCGTTCGAGATGAAGCGTCCGGAGCATGCGAAAGAAGTTCGCTTTGGCGGATATGTCCGCATGATTAAGGATGAGAATGGAAGAGAGCGTTTTGTACAGGAAGATTATCAGGCAGTTATGGCAGTACCGTATGACCTTCCGGTAGTAGGCTATGGCAATAACGTTGTTAATACACTTCGTATCTGGAAAGCAGAGGCGATAAACAACTTCAGTCTGGAGTCTTTTGACAAGGGTGATTACTATAAAGCAGTTGAGCAGCAGAATCTTGCTCACAATATCTGTGAAGTGCTTTATCCGAACGACAATCACTATGCAGGCAAGGAACTCCGCTTAAAGCAGCAGTATTTCTTCGTGTCAGCGAGCATTCAGCGTGCGATTGAGCAATATATGGAGCAGAATGATGATATTACAAAGCTCCACGAGAAGGTTTGCTTCCAGATGAATGATACTCACCCGACGGTAACTGTACCGGAGTTGATGCGTATTCTCATGGATGATTATGGTCTTACTTGGAATGCGGCATGGGATGTTACCACGAAGTGTGTTGCGTATACCAACCACACCATCATGTCCGAAGCATTGGAAAAATGGCCGATCGACCTCTTCGCGAGACTCCTTCCGCGTGTATATCAGATTGTGGACGAGATTAACCGCCGCTTCCAGCAGATGATCGAGCAGAAGTATCCGGGCGATTACGAGAAGGTTCGTAAGATGGCAGTGCTCTATGACGGTCAGGTGCGTATGGCAAATCTTGCAATCGTGGCAGGTTTCTCTGTAAACGGTGTAGCACGTCTGCATACGGAGATTCTGAAGAACGAGCAGCTTAAGGACTTCTACGAGCTTTGGCCGGAGAAGTTTAACAATAAGACCAACGGTATTACACAACGTCGATTCCTGCTTCACGGCAACCCGCTTCTTGCAGACTGGGTAAGCAAGAAGGTAGGAAAGGGCTGGATTACCGACCTGAAGCAGATTGAAGGTATTGCGGCGTATGCAGAGGATGCCAAGAGCCAGAAGGAATTCATGGAGATTAAGCGTCAGAACAAGCTTCGTCTGGCTGCTTACATCAAAGAGCATAACGGAATCGATGTGAATCCGGATTCTATCTTCGACGTACAGGTAAAGCGTCTGCATGAGTACAAGAGACAGCTCTTGAACATCCTGCATGTAATGTATCTGTACAACCAGATCAAGGCAAATCCTCAGATGGAATTCTATCCGAGAACCTTTATCTTCGGCGCAAAGGCATCTGCAGGTTACCGTAGAGCAAAGGCGATCATCAAGCTGATTAACAGTGTTGGTGATGTGATAAATAACGATGCTTCCATCAACGGTAAGCTGAAGGTAGTGTTCATCGAGAACTACCGTGTGTCCAATGCAGAG
>JAZSIB010000268.1:0-10728 GCA_045533585.1 Lachnospiraceae bacterium
ACTTCCCAGTCTGCCTTTCCGCTGTAGTACTGTTCTCTGGTGCGCCCGTGTACCGCGACTGCTGCCGCCCCGGACTCCTGTGCGATGTACGCTGCTTCCGGTGCCGTACATTCCCCGGCAGCAAATCCCCGGCGAAGCTTCACAGTTACAGGCTTAACCGTTGCTTTCGACACCGCTTCTACAATCTCTCCGATTCGCTTCGGATTCTTCATCAGCGCCGAACCTTCCCCATTGTTTACGATCTTCGGTACCGGACAGCCCATGTTGATATCCAGAATGTCAAACGGCAGCTCCTCGATGCGTTTTGCCGTCTCTGCCATAATCACCGGGTCTTCCCCAAACAACTGCAACGCTACCGGATGCTCTGTCTCTCCTGTAAAGAGCAACGCCTTGGTATTCTTGCTATTGTAATGAATGCCCTTTGCACTCACCATCTCTGTATACAGCAAGTCCACTCCCTGCTCTTTGCACAACACACGAAACGGCGGGTCAGTTACCCCCGCCATTGGTCCCAATGCTGTTTTTCCCTTTATTTCGACATTTCCTATCTTTATCACATCAAACCTCCGATATTTTACCCATCATGAACTTCCGCACGTATCCACAGCTGGGAGACAGGGAGTTTTCGCGGGGACAGAAATGTATCATCAGGAGAATCCGCTCCCCTGTCCGGCATGCGAAAACTCCCATTACCAATGCACAACGTGCGGAAGTTCCAACCACCTTCTACGAACAATTCTTCCGGTAGATAATCTGCAGCCCCTTCATCGTAAGTTCCGGATCGTACACATCGATCATCTCTGTCTCATCGCTCACAATCTTACCAAATCCCCCGGTTGCAACCACCTTCATGCTATCAAGTCCAGCTTCTTCTTTTACTTTCCTGATAATATACTCGGTCTGTCCGATGTAGCCATACACCAGTCCTGCCTGCATACTGGTCACGGTATCCTTCGCAAGTATCGTATCCGGCTTCGCTATCTCGATCTCCGGCAGGCGTGCCGTCTCATTCCAGAGCGCGTTGGCACAAATCCGGATGCCCGGGGCTGTGATTCCTGTTACAAAATACCCCTTCTCCGACACCAGATCATAGGTCGTTGCCGTACCGTAATCAATCACGAGCACCGGACCGCCATGCAACTCGTAAGCTGCTACTGCATCCACGATACGGTCTGCGCCGATTTCCTTCGGATTTGCCACCGACACCTTGATGCCGGTCTTCGTACCGGTTCCGACGATCATCGGATTGCGGTGCAGATATTCCCGAATACCTCCGGTCAGGAACGGCATAATCGACGGTACAACCGATGAGATAATCACATCCGTAATCGCAGCAGTCGGTATTTTCTTTGCTTCCAACAAGTTTTTCAACCACAGACCATACTCGTCTGCGGTTCTGCTCACTTTCGTCGTCATGGTAAAACGGCTCTTCAACTCCTCACCGTCAAACACACCAAAGGTTAAGTTTGTATTGCCTACGTCTACTGCCAATAACATCGTTTAGTCCTCCGCCTTCGCATTGCAAATAATCTTGTGATACAGCTCCATCGACTGCAGCAGCTCACCGCGCGTCGTCTGTATCTGCTTAATCTTCAGCTCGCTTCCGATCTCATCAAATCCAAAATCATCCTCTGCCACTTCCACACGGATAATCAGAGAACCGTTCGGCTTAAACTCCAAGGTGAAGATACCCCCGACATCCTCGGTAAAGCTGACGCAGAGCATCTTCAGTTCTTTTTTCACTTCCTCCGGAACGCCGTTGTACTCCGGATTCAGATAATACTTCTTCTTATATCCGTTGCTTCCGCATAATACGATATTCTGACCCATATATAATAACCTACTCCTTCCTGTCATCTTCAATCTTCATTATTGATTCATCACACAAGCTACGAATCTCTTTCCTGCTCTCACTTCACACTTATCTTCTTTACGCGCGAGTGTGCCTCCTCACGGAGTGTTTTTGCTTTACAGGAGTAACTTTCATACGTTAACACAACACGATCTTTCCTATAAAGTAAAAAAGAGGACGGTTCATTTCCTTTTATGAAATGTACCGTCCCAAATCTTCTACGGTATCAATCAGGCTTCAAAACCTCATTGATTATTTTACTTCAAGCCCACCTAAAACGCAAGATGCGTTTACTACGATGGTCGGAGTCTGTTCGTTTGCTCCCTGCGGGAAGCGGGTTGCATTCTCGATACCTCCGAGAATCGGCGAACCGTTTACGATAACCCTTGCGTAACGCGGTGCATAAATATCAATGCCACCCAGCACACAGCGTGCTTCCAGCACAACCGTTCCGGTGATTACCGCCGTTCTTAAGTCCAGCTCAATGCCGCCGAGCACTGCGGATATCATACCGCCGTTGAACACCTCGCCGTCATAACGGATTTCCCGTCCACATAATGCGGCAGTACACACGCATCTTCCATATTCATTGTTATGCATACTGCCACGGTTAAAATTTCCGTTGCCACTGCCTCCGTTGCCGCCATTGCCTGCGCCTGCACCGTTGCCGCCCTGAGCGCCACTACCTGCTGCAGTTCCCGCATTACCGCCATCCGAGGTAAAATGTACATCACTCGTATCATACGTATTCGTCTGCGGATTATAGGTATAGGTCGTCTGGTTTGCAGTGTTATTTGCATTATACGGTCCGTTATTCACATACGGGTTACCGTTCGCGGTCTGCTGATAATTCCCCTGATTCTGACCCTGATTCGGATTCAGATTCTGCTTGATTCTGCGTCTTCCGTTATCTCCGATAATCAAGCCAAGGCCGATGGCTACCAATGCAACTGCCAAAAGTGTCGGTGCAAACATGCTCCACTTTACCCAGCCGCGTGCACAACACAAAAGCAATACACCGAGACCAAGACCAATCAAACTTCCGGTACGGCTGCCACCCTCGCCATTAATCAGCCCTATCAGACACGGTACGATGATGAACACCGTCCACCAGCCGTCAAAACTAAAGCTGAATAAACCAAATGCTCTTCCTACGATACAAAGACCAACCAGAATCAGAAGTGCACCTACTAAAATTGCTGAAGTATTCCGTTTCATAAACTACCTTCTTTCTATACTTAACTTTTCATTTTTATGTTTTGTTATCCTCACCGACTGGTTCCAAGGTCGACTGCTTCAAACACGCTCGGCATGGATTTATCAACTACCCATATGATAACCGCAACACTCCGGAAAAGCAAGTTAGAATAAGATTAGAAAAATTAGTCCTTTTCTTAGAAACGTTTTTATGAAACTTTCCCAAACACCGCCGTACTACACATATCTCCGTCCTTTATTTCCGCAAAGATATCACCATTCATCTTACGCATAAGCTGGCGGCAGATATAAAGCCCAAGACCGCTTCCCTTTTTGCCTTCTGCATTCTGACCGCGCCAGAAGCTTTCAAAGATATGCGTAAGCTCATCCTCTTGAAGGGTACACCCACTGTTTTTTACTGTTACGAGTATCCAGCCGTCCTCTTCGGAAAAGTTGATTTTAATGCTCTTACCATCGCCGTATTTTACAGCATTTTCCATTACGTTCTGAATCACCTCAACGCTTCGGTCAAGGTCACCATTCACAAGACAGTCTCTGTATTCGTCAACAGAAAACTCCGTTTTGATCAGGGCAAGCTTTTCGGTATAGTAAAGCTTTATTTGCGTTATAAGTTCTGACAGATAAAACTCACTGTTGCGAACCTCAAGACTGAGAAAATCTTCTCTGGAAGCAGTAATAATCTGCGACACATACCCTTCGATTTCATCTGCCTTTGCATTGATATTCTCTGCAATTTCAAGCTGTTTTTCTTTCTCGGTATACAGCCCTTTTGAAAGTGCCTTGGCATAAAGTTTGATTGCAGAAAGAGGAGTCTTTATATCGTGGGACAAGGACAACAGCAGCATTTTTTTATCTCGTTGCAGCTTGAGTTCTCTTTCTTTTTGTTGCTCCATATTTTCACGAAGCATATCCACCCCCCAGAGAAAGCGGCCGAAAAAGCGACTCCTCGTTTCCTTCACGGGCGTCGCCAGGTTCCCTTTGGATAGCTCATACGGAACATCGGTCAGTCGCTCGAAGGGAGACAGAATCTTTGCCCTTACATAAAGCAGAACTGTAAGAATTACAAGTGCCATAATTCCCAGCATCACATTTACGATAAGAATCATCTCTGATTTTTTCTCGCCACTGTCGTTCTTGTAGTCAAAGCGGTACAGCTTACCGTTTATCTCACGGATAACATAATCACTGTGGGAGGTATAGAAATCCTCGCCATATTCATATACACCTGTCACATACTCGCACTCTGCCAAAGCCTTTGCCTCGAAGCTTCCATCCTCCATCGCTCGGGCAAGTCTCGATACTTCCACCAGATACGGTCTTCCACTATCCACGGTATCGGAAAGCATGATCAGATTGGCTATGGCAACCATAAATACTATCACAACCATTACCGTTGCAAAGATTCTGTTAAATGCTTTCATATTTGTAACCTACTCCCCATACTGTCAGAATGTGTTTTGGTTGCTTGGGGTCATCTTCTATCTTCTGACGCAGCCATTTGATATGTACCGTCAAAGTTTGCTGTTCGGAAAAACTATCACTGCCCCAGATCTGATTGAACAGATATTCCTTGGTCATTATCTTTCCCTTGTTTTCAAGAAAAAGCACCAACAAGTCAAATTCCTTTGCAGTCATTTCAATCGGTACACCATTCTTATATACCACACGGTTCATCTTACTGATACGGATATCACCGTCAATCAACTCATCCACAGCATAGCGGCGTTTGAAAATCCCGGCGATTTTGGCAAGCATAATATCGATATCATACGGTTTTTCGATGTAATCATCCGCTCCCAGCGCCAATCCGTTCAACTTGTCTTCCTTGTCAGTCCTTGCGCTGACAATGAGAATCGGTGTGTTGCTCTCCTCGCGGATTTTCTTACACACGGCAAATCCGTCTTTTCCCGGCAGCATGATATCAAGCACAACAAGCCTTGCGCCGTATCGTTCATACAGCTGCAAGGCCTTTTCTCCTGTTTCGGCAACCGATACCGTGTAATTCTCCCCGCGAAGGAAATCGCACAACAGCCCGGCAAGCTCTTTGTTGTCTTCCACAATCAATATATCTGTCATATTACCAGCCCATCTCCATAAGCCAGTTATTCAGTGCGCGCTCACGTTCTCGCATCTGAGAAGCACTTTCACACTTAGCTAAATTGTACTCACCTTTGATATTTCCGTCAACTATATAAAGCACTCTGGTACATCTGGCAGCCACCTTAACATCGTGCGTTACCAGCATAATGGTTGTGCCGTCGTTGTTCAGCTTTGCAATCTCTTCCATCACCTCGTCGGAGGATGTACGGTTCAATGCGCCGGTCGGCTCATCGGCGAAAATCACCTTGGGATTATTGATCATACTGCGGCAGATACACGCCCGCTGAAGCTGTCCGCCCGAGACCTCGTTGATATCGTTATCGGCAATATCAATAATCCCAAGTTTACGCATCAGTTCTTCCGCGTGCGCTACAATTTCCTTGCGTGTTTTCTGATTCTTCTCCGACTGAACTGCAGGAAGAATGATATTATCAAGTACCGTAAGATTTTTCAGCATATACATCTGCTGGAAAATAAATCCCATCCCGTCCAGACGTAAATCCGCAAGCTCTTTTTCGCCCATTCCTGCAATGTTACTGCCGCAGAATGCTACTTCTCCGGCAGTAACGCTGTCCATGCCGGAAACCGCATAGAGAAGTGTAGATTTACCGGAACCCGACGGGCCCATAACTGCTACCATCTCACCTTCGGAAACGGTAAAATTAACATTTTTCAAAACATTATTCTGACGTTTGTTTACGATATAAGTTTTACAAAGATCTTTTACTTCGAGAATATTCATAATTCTGTCCCTTCTTTATTCAATATTAGCTGTATCGGATGATTTGATTTTTCTTGTATAGAGTGAAGTGAGGAATGCGCTTAAGCCTGTTGCAATCAGAATTACCAGAGGAAATACAAGATACATTTCCAATGGATTTACAACATAATCCACTGCTAATTCCATCCCCATCATCTTGAATATCGGGTCGATGCACAGATGCGTCAGTGGCATCGCAAGGAGCTCGCCGATTATGATTGCCAACATCGCTACCACCACAAATCTTGCCGTGTGATAGGCATAAATTTTGCCGCTTCGCATACCGATTGCTTTCATCAGTGCAATTTCGCCCTGCTCTTTTGCGATAAAAGAACGTTCCATGAGTACGGTTATCAATATGGTTAACAGAATGGTAAGGACTGCTACCATCAATTTTACTGCGTCAAGTGTGTCTGCAACGCCTACATTTCTTTTTGTCCACTCGGCGCAAGTGATTACGTTATTCAGTTCCGGATAAAGCTCCTGAATTTTTTCGATTCTTCGTGCAATCTCTTCCTCATCCGGATTGTCGGTAAACATAACCTGCGTCGAAATTCCACCACTTGCCTGAACATAGTTAATCGTTTCCTCTGTGAAAAATCTTATGGTTGATCCTTGCGTATTCATCGTCTGAAAGAAGGCTGTGATAATAAACTCCCTTTCACCATCCGACATATTAATTCGTACGGTATCGCCAATATCAGCATTTATCATATCAGCAGCAATCCTGGTTATCGCAATCTCACCTGGATTTTGAGGGGCTGTGCCTGCTGTGTACTCGTACATATCCATCGTTGTACCGGTACCCTGATATGCCATTATTTTGGCATTTTTCTCTCCATGACTCACTTTAAAATTAAATGCAAGTTCCTGATAACATTCTGCGGGCATATGGTTCTTGGCAAGAGTTTCTTCCATCTCATCCAGATACTGTTCCATTGACTCTCTTCCACCCTCTACCATAAACCCCATAATTTTTTCATTCACATCAAGCATAAGGTGGCAATCCGCGTGACCAAAAGCTTTGAAAAGGCGGTCACTGCAAAGTGTCGTAACAGTTGCAGAAAGCATAAGCAAAAGTGACAGACAAAGTAAAAAGGTAATCGTAATAATACTATAACGCTTCGGTGCACTTACAATATCATTAATAGCAAGGAAGGTAGTTGCAGAAAGCTTTGATTTTCCAAGACTCATAAGACTCTTTTTGCGGAAGCGTTCGCCTGTCTGACCGTTTCGGATTGCGTCAATCGGAGTCATCTTCTTTACCTTACCTGTACAACCGTAGCAAAACAGCAAAATGACTGTAATCACGGAAACTGCACAGATAACATTAACGAAAATCGGATTCTGATTGCTGATGATAACGGATTTGGAAGAAATGTTCATAAGCATTTCACCGAACGGAACACTCAGTGCCAAACCGATAACCGCACCGATGACGGAAAGCGCCGCATATTTTACAAGATAAAGTCTGCGGATTTTGGAGTTGCGAATACCGATTGCTTTCATGATTCCGATTTCACGGAATTCCTCGGAGAGAGTAAAGCCGATGGTAAAACGCAGCACCACGAACGCGATTGCAATTAAAATCATACTCACAGCAAGAAGAATACCCGTTACTATCATATCAAAAATATAACTAAAAGTAAGAAGTGCGTAATCCATTGTGAAGATAAAACTATCACTCACATCGTCTGTTTCAGACAACATTTTCTGCATATCTGAAGTCTTTATGTAATAGAGCTTACCACCGTAAAGTTTATCTATCACTTCTTCTGAGATATAGGCTTCAAAATCCTTTTCGTTTATGATGTATCTTACCATCCCCATCATGTTGGAACCCAGAACTGCATCTTTAACTCCCCCTGCAAGAACGAATTCACGACTTACACCCTCTATTTCAATCGTGATTCTATCGCCATTTTCAAGTCCCTTATTTTCCATTGCATAGCTGAACATATAAATCTCACCGGGATTTACACTTTCAAGAATGCTATTATCATCAAGAAAATAATTTACAGACATATCCTTGTCACTCTGAAGAATCTGTGTATTCGCAGAAGCATTTAACACTTCGCCGCCGACCAGAATATTTGACGGTGCCATATAAATTATTTCTTCTGATTGAAAGCTATCTATACTTTCTGCATTTTTGAGCGTTCCATCGAGATTCGCTGCTACCGCTTTCTTCATTGTTGCAGCAACATAATCCGGCACATTCGCCATCTCAAAAAAATTGTCCAATGCCGTAGTGACACTTATTATGTTATTTACACTGGAGGAAACAAACATTGTTGCAAGTATCATAAATACCAGCAGAATTATGTTCATTGCCTTTTTGCGTTTCAAATCTTTCTTTAGAATATTGAGATACATTTTCGTATTCCTTTCCTCGTTATGATTGCATTGTAATACGGAAACTATTAAATAATCCTTAAATCCGGAATCGATGAAACAAACATAGAAAAAGGAAACGGTAACCCGTTTCCCTGTTTCTATACTTATCTGTTTTCATCTCAGCTTTTGTATTTCTTAGATATTTCCAAGCGTAGCCACCATAATCGCCTTGATGGTATGCATACGGTTCTCTGCTTCATCGAAGATAACATCGGCGTGCTTCTCGAACAGCTCAGCGGTCACCTCGTTGCCCTTTACTGCCGGGAGGCAATGTAACAGGACAGAAGTAGACTTTCCGGTCTTTGCCATCATTGCATCATTTACCTGATACGGAGTTAAGAGCTTAATACGCTCTGCAGCCAGTGCTTCCTCGCCCATCGAGCACCATACATCGGTATAAAGTGCATCGGCCCCCTCTACCACTGCAAGGTCATCGGAAATCGTAATCGTAGAACCGGATTCCTTCGCATACGCTTCGCAAAGCGTAACCAGTTCCTGTGCCGGCCACAGGCTCTTCGGGGCAAGGAGGGCAAAATCAACACCCATCTTTGCCGAACCAATCATCAGACTGTTTGCCATGTTGTTGCGTCCGTCACCAACGAACACAAGCTTCAAACCTTTGAGTTTACCGAACTGCTCCTTTAATGTAAGGAAATCCGCCAGGATCTGAGTCGGATGATACTCATCCGTCAGACCGTTCCATACCGGAACTCCACTGTATTTTGCCAGCTTCTCTACCGTCTCCTGCTTGAAACCACGGAACTCGATACCATCGAACATTCTGCCGAGCACGCGTGCGGTATCCTCCACACTCTCCTTGTGTCCGAGCTGAATCTCGTTGTTACTTAAGTATTCCGGATGTCCGCCTTCATCTACACAGCCGATGGTAAACGAACAACGGGTACGGGTAGACGGCTTCTCAAAAATCAACGCAATATTCTTACCTTTCAGACTGGTGCCAAGGATGCCCTGCTTCTTCTTTGCCTTCAGCTCTGCTGCCAGATCAAGAAGATATCCAATCTCCTCCGGGGTAAAATCCTTCAGTGTTAAAAACGATCTTCCTTTTAAATTCATACTCTCCTCCATTCCGAACACATTCATAACGATGCCCGCTTACTTATGTAAAATCTCTGCATGCCTCTGAAATACGTTCCCATAAAATATAATACAACCTGCATATCTGACTATCTATGCAGATTGAAGTTAACATTACATCAAGTTTGCATATATATAAGTTCTTCGTGTTTATTTATGCATATTATATGTATAACATGCAAACTTGTCAAGCAAATCTTTTCTGCGGTATTCCTACCATCCATCCGTTTTCCACCCCTACTGTAAAAACGAAAAGAATATCATAAATATACCCGCTTCTCCATGTATTGTCAATGAAAAAAGTGGGAAAGATATATGCGATACTACTAATCAAATATTTATTCAGAATGGATGAAATTATGAGACATATATCTCGCCGTAGAAGGCACACATCAAACTGGGTTTATACCATTGTTGCAGTCTGTTTCCTGCTTGTTACTTTATGCATTATCTCCCTGATCCCCGGGGATTCCGGTTCGCCACCGGACAGTACCGATGTGACACCAGCTCCGGGTCTTTCCGGTGATACCGTCGGTTCAGAGAATCCGGGGCAGAATTCCCCCGGCAATTCGAATGGTCTCGCACCCGGACCGGGAAATAACGGTACATTTCCTACTGATCCTTATATCACCATCACAATAAACAAAGAAAAGTTCTCCGCCCTTGTGAAAGCGTATCAGGCAAACTCTTCCGCTCCATCTGCGCAAAACCTTGAAGCGATACGGTTGCAGCTGCAGGAACTCGCCCTTGCCCGGGAACAACTCACTGCAGACCGTGAGGAATTCCGTACACGTTACGAAGCCGCTTCCGAAGAGCTCGCCGGTGAAAAGAACGACTATCTGCAAAAGCAGACGGAATTGCAGACCGAGATAGAACACCTCAAGAAGGTACTGACGGAAACCGAATCACAGTTCTCGAAGTACGATGACCAATTAAATGAGCTGGAAGCTGAGCGCAAAAAGCTGTCCGCAGAAGAAAAAGAGCTGCAGCAGACCGAATCCCAATTGCAACATCTGAATGAAGATATCACTCACGCCCGGGAACAGCTCAGTGCAGAACGCCGCGAATTGGAATCCGGCATCAAAAGTATCAAAGAAAACCCTAACCTTTCTTCCGAAAGCAAAGAGACTGCCCTTATCCCGCTGTACGCAGCATTAGAGCAGTTATTAATGCGTGAAGCCCAGCTTGAACACTCCGAAGCCGAGTACAAAGAACGTTCCGAGGCTCTGCTTGCCGGAAAAGAAAATCTGGCTTCCCGTCTGCAAGACTACGAAGAAGAACGCAACAAGCTGGACAAGGTCCTCGC
>JAZSIB010000294.1:0-4272 GCA_045533585.1 Lachnospiraceae bacterium
GAGGGGCACCTCGTCTTATCACTTGGAAAGCAAGAAAAACAACAAAATCAAAAATAATTAGGAACGTAGTAATGTGTAGATAACAAGAAGAAAAACAGGGAACGTTCCGGAATGGAGATAAGAATGAAGAAATTAGTATTAACCATGTTAATGGCAACCATGCTGGTAGGATTGACCGCATGCGGCGGTAAGGGTGAGGAAGCACCTACCCCTACAACGAATCCGTCCGCGACAGAGGCTCCGGCGACTCCTACTCAGGCACCGGAAAACGAAGATGCAGTAACACCGGATGTAAGTGCGAAGGACCCGGTTGATGATGTAGCGATTCTTGAAGTACAGGATGCAGTTGTAGCTCTTTCCGGTCAGAACTTCGGTAACTTTATGATGAGTGAAGAGATTTTCGATAAGGAAGCAGCAGGCTGGGTACTTGGTTACGAAGGCTTTGATAAGGACTTCGTTGCAGCAAGCCACTTTGCACCGATGATGAGTTCTACCGCTTTTGAACTTGCTTTCTTCCGTGTAGCAGAGGGTACAGATGTACAGGCGTTTGCAGACGATATCCGTGCCAACGCAAACCCGGTTAAGTGGATGTGTGTACAGGCTGACGTTGTTAAGACTGCAATTCGCGGCAATACGATTCTCTTCGTTATGAGTGATGAGCGAAATGCAGATGCACTGATTGAAGCATTTAACAGTTACGATCCGGCAACCTATGTACCGCCGGTAAAGACGAACCCGTTGACCGGTAAGACGATGGAAGATATGTTCTGGGATATCGCTTCCGGCTGTGGTTTCATCGAGGCAGCAACTGACGGAACCTACAACGAGACTTCTAAGGAAAAGCTTGGATTTAAGGATTTCGATGCAACCGGCTATGAAGATGCTTATGTAGACTATAGCACGGAAGGAAGTGCATATCCGTATGCCATCGGTCTGTTCCGTTTGCCGGAAGGTGCTGACTGCTACGCATTCATGGATGCACTCGGTCTTGGTGTAGATACTTCTCTCTACGGTGACACAGCAGATTATACTCTGTACTATGATGAGGCAGAAAGAGTAGTTGCATATTGTGTTGCTTCCAGCTATGATATCACTATGGCATTCCAGGATGGGCTTACCTTCACCTATACGGATATGTTCTGCTACAGATAAGTAATCCGAACGGATAATGTACGACGCCGGGTCCGAGAGGATTCGGCGTTGTTTGTACTTTGAGCAAGAGTGAAATCGTGTCTTGTGTATGAGCTTTTGAATGGGAGTATATGTTGAAGCGAAGATGCTTCGGAATGGTGGTAACATGATTTTTTCCAGTGTACAATTCCTATATTGGTTTTTGCCGATTGTAATCCTGCTGTATTTTGCAGTGCCGTGGAAACTGAAGAATGCAGTACTGCTGATTGCGAGTCTGGTGTTTTACTTCTTCGGGGAGCCGGTTTATACCTTCCTGATGCTTGGTTCCGCGTTCATAGGATATCTGCATGGGCTTATTATTGATAAGGCTCGCGGAACGAAATGGGCGAAGGTGGCGTTAATTTCGTCGCTGGTATTTGGACTCGGAGCACTTGGATTTTTCAAGTACAGCAATTTCTTTATTACGAACATAAACCAATTGTTTCATTCGAAGATTGGTCTTCTGAGTCTGACGCTGCCGATTGGTATCAGCTTTTATACCTTCCAGATTCTTTCGTATACCATTGACGTATATCGCGGACAAGCGAAGGTACAGAAGAATCCGATCAGCTTCATGGCGTATGTAACGCTGTTCCCTCAGCTGATTGCAGGGCCAATCGTGCGTTACCAGACGGTACAGGATGAGCTGAATAGCAGAAAGCATACGCTGGAAGACTTCTCTGCTGGTATCACGCGCTTCTGCGTGGGTCTTGGCAAGAAGATACTGCTGGCGGATGCATTGTTCGAGCTGATTAAGATACTGTCCGAGCAGGAGGAACGTTCTGTATTATCCTACTGGGTATGCGCGATTGCGTTCATGCTGCAGATTTACTTTGACTTCTCCGGCTACAGTGATATGGCGATTGGTCTTGGAAGACTCTTCGGATTCCACTTTCTGGAGAACTTCAATTATCCATATATATCCCAGAGTATCGCAGAGTTCTGGCGCAGATGGCACATGTCACTCGGAACATGGTTCCGTGATTATGTGTATATCCCGCTTGGCGGCAACCGTTGCTCGAAGGCAAGATGGTTCTTCAACGTGCTTGTCGTATGGTTCCTGACCGGCTTCTGGCACGGGGCTTCGTGGAACTTCATCATCTGGGGACTGTATTTTGCGATGTTCCTGCTGTTAGAAAAACTGTTCCTTGACAAACTACTGCAGAAGCTTCCGAGAGTGCTGCGCACCGTATATGTGCTGTTCTTCATTAACATCAGCTTTGTTATCTTCAATGCGGACAGCATGAAGGAAGTATTTGAGAATCTTGGCGGTATGGTTGGTGTAGGCGGTATTGCCCTGACGGATGAGAAGACGTTGTATTATCTGGTAAGTTATGCGGGACTTTTGCTGATTGCCGCAGTACTCTCAACACCATTGATGAAATGGATTGGCGAGAAGTTGAAGGCAACGAAGACCGGGGCGAAGGTAATGATGGTACTGGAGCCGATCTTTGTTATCCTGATTATCCTGATGGCAACCGGATTTATGGTGGATGGTTCGTTCAGTCCATTCTTGTATTTCAGGTTCTAAACGTTGGCGGAGCGTGTTTGTCGGTTTGATTAAGATTTGTTGAATCGGCAGGAAGATGTGCCTGGAATCTGTGTTCGCAGGCAAAAGAGAGGAATGTAAAATATGAAAATTAAAAATATAATTATTACAACTGCATTTCTTGTTCTTCTGACCGGACTTCCGTTGATTTCGGTAATACAGAAGGATGCAGGAATATCGGTATCGGAGCGTCGCCCGTTGACGCAGTTATCCGGTTACACGGAACTGAAAGGAAAGGCAGAGGCGAACGGTGAGGAGTACAGATTGGCGAATTATTTCTCCTATCTGGAAGAATATCTGCTTGACCAGTTCCCGGCGAGAGACTTTTTCCGCAGTATCAAGGCGGTGACGAATAAGTATCTTTATCTGCAGAAGGATGCCGGTGGGTATTTCTTCGCAGACGGCACGTTGTCGAAGCTGGATACGGAGCTGTCCGAGAAGGCGGTAAATGACGCGATTAAGCGCTTTAACAACATCCTTGAGACCTGCTTTAACCGTGGCAAGCCGAACGTGTACTTTGCCCTTGTTCCGGATAAGAATTACTATATCGCAGATGCGAATGGTTATCTGCACTATGATTATGATGCGATGATAAACATGCTGCAGAACGGTCTGTCCGAGCGGTTTCAGTGGATTGATATCATGGATCAGCTGGATATCGGTGATTACTATGTGACGGACCCGCATTGGGCACAGGAAAATGTCATCGGGGTGGCAGACCAGCTGTTATCTTCCATGGGTGCGGATAAACTTGCAAGCGACTATGAATACGATAAGGTGAGCCTGAACGGGTTTATGGGAACTTATTACGGTCAGGCAGCACTTCCGGTGGAGAAGGATACTCTCACGTATCTGACCAATGAGATATTAGAGAACGTAACAGTGACCGACTTGGAAAAGAATGAAGTAATCAAGGTACACGAGGAAGCGTACTTTACCAACGTAGATCCGTATGATGTATTCCTCGGCGGGGCTAAGGCTCTGTTGAAGATTGAGAATCCGAATGCGGCGACGAATAAGCAGCTTGTGGTGTTCCGTGATTCTTTCGGAAGCTCCATGGTGCCGCTTTTAATCGCAGAATATGCGGAGATTATCGTAGTGGATATCCGTTATGTGAGCCCTTCCGTACTTCCGAAGCTGGTACGCTTCAAGGGGAATTGTGATGTACTGTTCCTGTATTCAACCTCCGTGTTGAATTCCTACGGGGTATTCAGATAAATGTCAGAGGACTGCGAAAAAAATCTCGCGGTCCTCTAACATTTTAAACGGAATTGCCGATGTAGATAGTAGGAATCTCTCAAGGCTCAGTGTGGGAATGCGCAAAGCTTTATAAAAACAGAGATTACGTGCAGGTATTTCGTTGGTAAAGGAAACAGCCGGAAGGATACCTGTTGGGGTTTTAGTCGAAAATAAGACATTCCCGGAATGGAGATAATATGAAAAAACGAGTGGTATTGTTATTAAGCTTGTGTCTGCTGTTTATGCTGACTGCCTGTGGCGATAAAGAAAACAAGGAAAACAACAGTGGACTGACAGCGATAACTCCGGGGGCG
>JAZSIB010000074.1:0-14150 GCA_045533585.1 Lachnospiraceae bacterium
GAATACTTCACATCCTCATTCTGTGCCTTTGCGAAGGTCTCCAGATGGCGCTTTTGAAATCCTATGTTCAGCTTATCCATCAGTTTCTGCTGGCGATAGATACGGTTATCCATGCCGCTTCGGTCATATCCGCGTCCGAGACGGTTCTCATCGAGCATCAGCTTTCCGACCTCGTTCCATGCCTCTGCTACTTTCTTCGAATGAATGGACTGACACAGGATATTCATTGCTACCGATACCACCAGAAGAACCAGCAATAACACGCCTATCCAGCCAAATCCAACCGTCGCGATTAAGCTCACCATCTCCACAAAGAGAATCAGTGCAAATACGATATTTATCACATTGTTCAGAATATGGCCGACATTCATCCGCATATGAACCACACCATAATAGTTAATATACGCATTCTCTTTGATATTTCGTCTGTGCTGACGGATATCCGGATTCTCCAGCTTGTCATAATCAAGCGAGAGAGTTTTACGGTTAAAAGCTGCTGCCTCATTATTGTTCAATATCTCAAGCTGGGTATTCACTGCTTTCGTCAGCCCTGCACCCAGCACGCGGATGATGAGATTTCCAAACAGAGTAATCAGCACCATGCGATAAATCTCTTCTTTGCCACGCGCCTCATAAAGAGAGGTGACGATTTCTGCCGACATCCAAAGGTTAAAGTAAGGCGCAAGGTTATTGAATATCGCCTGCAAAAACATCAACGGAAAATATTTTGGATTATACGCCGCGTATACACGCAACGCTTTTCTGGTAACTGCAAACTTACGCATTAATCTCGCCCTCCTTATAATACTTACTCTGTACGCCGAACATATACGCATACTGTCCGTTCTGTTCCATCAGTTCCTCATGAGTGCCGCTCTCCTGTATCACGCCGTCGCCGAGCAGTACAATGCGATCACAGAAGCGTGTCGATGCAAAACGGTGGGAAATGTAGATTGAAGTCTTTCCCTTCGTCAGTTCACGGTACTTGAGATACAGATTGTTCTCCGCAATCGGGTCAAGTGCCGCCGTCGGCTCATCCAATACAAGGATGGAACCGTCCTTGTAAATAGCACGCGCCAGCACAAGCTTCTGCATCTCACCGCCGGAGAAATCAACACCGTCGTCATAGATGCCCTTTTGCAGATGCGTGTCCATACCATTTGAAAGACTCTCAACCTTCTCCCAGATACCGGCCGCCTTCATCGCTGCTACTGCATCTTCTCTTGCGCTTTCCCGTTCCATATCTGCACTTGCCACAAACTCAAACATGGTAAATGCCACAGCTCTTATCTCCTGGAACACCGCCGATATCATCGAATAATAATCTTCCACATTGTATTCACCGATACGTTTTCCGTTCACCAGAATCTCACCCTTCGTCGGGGTATACATTCCGCAAATCAGTTTAATCAATGTTGTCTTACCGGCACCATTGATACCAACCAGCGCAAGACTTTCGCTGCCTGCGATGGTCAGATTCACACCCTTCAGAGTGTAATCCTCTGCACCGTCGTACTTGTACCAGACATCCTTCAACTCAATCGTTACCGGACCTTCCGGCAATGCACAGCCCTTGCCGTGGTTAAACTGACTCTCATATCCGAAGAAATCCCGATAATATGCAATCTTATCTGCACGGACACCGAGTTTTGCTATATCGGTAACAACACCCTGCAGATACCCTGCAATTCCGCCTGCCAGACTGAAGAAGAATACGAAGTCACCGACACTGATTTCGCCTGCAAGCAACATTCCGATTAACACGATGTACACAACACCGTTTTGTACAAAGCTCATCAGGCCTGCCAGTACAGATGCGAAAAAACCTCTCAAACTGCAGCGTTTGTTCCACATCAGCAGATATGCCTGATAGTCGCGCATCATTTTATCGAGCCAGCCCTCCAGACCATAGAGCTTGATATCCTTCGCATTCGAGAAATCATCCGAAAGTCCCTGAAGATAATTCTTCTTGCGTTCTTCCTTCTCCCATTCCTTTTTGTGCTTTTCAAAGTACTTCGGCTGCCAGCTCGTTGTAATGTAAGCCAGCATGGAAGTCACGCCGATTACTGCAAAAACAAACGGATTCAGCACAAGCAGGAAGGAAGCAAAGGTTACAATACCAAACAAGTTAATCAATGCATTTGAAATATCCTCCCAGAGATATTCCAGCGCACAGTTGCCCTGACAGGCATCGCCCCATGCATAATTACAAAGCTCTTGGAACTTTTGCTTCTCAGTGTTCTCAAAGTCCGTTTCATAATTCTGAAAGCGGTCCATGTCATTCTGATATACCGTCGTCGGATAATACCGCCTTGCTTTGCAGCGGGACTGGATATACCGTTGTAACAAATCCAGTACAAAAATGATACCGATGAATATACTTACGGTAATAACAAGCTCCTTGAAGTTCTTCCCTGCTCCGATGTCGTCAATCAGCGTCTTGGAAAACAATGATTTTACCAATGGAATCACCACCGCAACCGGAACCGTTGCAAAGATAAATAATACAAATCTTGCGTCTAGTCGCGCGAGCTTCTTCATTGCCCACATCAGACTGCCGAGCTTGGAATACTTTTTCTTTTGATCTTTCTTCTCTTTTTCCATTATCCCTCTCATCTCTTTCCGGCACCTGCAAACATCGTGCCTTGGTTTTGTCTTCTGCGAAGCCGTCATTCTTTCTGTTCTGCACCGCTCCGCAACAATTGCATCTTAGCAAAAATCCAAAAGAAAAGTGCATTTTGATACCAAATGTTGAAAATCTGATGCAAAATGCACTTTTATCTTTATTTAATCACTGCGGCAACAGCACCTCAGTAGAAAATGCCTCATCTTCCGAAGCTCTGGTTATGTAGCCACCGTATTTCTCAACCACTGCATCCATACGGCTGATGCCAAAGCCGTGTCCCTCTCCCTTCGTACTGCGAAAGTTCTTCTTTTTCTTTCCGCCGGAGGTGTTCGTCAGCGCCAGATAGAGAAAGTTCCCCTTCATCTCCATATAGATACGAATCAAACGTGTTTCTACCGGAAGCTCCATACAGGCATCAATCGCATTGTCCAACAGATTTCCGATAATGATACACAGGTCAAGCTCCGACACACTCAAAGATACCGGTATCTTCGCCTCTGCTTTTACAGTAATCTCGTTCTTTGCCGCGATAGACAGCTTGCTGTTCAGTATCGCGTCCGCCATGCGGTTACCGGTCTTGATAACGGTCTCAACATTGGTCAAATCATCATCCAGCATCTCCAGTTAGCGATTGATTTCCTCATACTCTCCGTTCGCTGCATGCACCTTCATCGTCTGGATATGGTGGCGGTAATCATGACGCCAGCCACGCATCTTTGCGTACATATTCTCTACTTCTTCGTAATGCTTTTGTAGTATCTCACTTTCAAATGCTGCCACTTTCTTGGCAACCAACTTATCGAATAACATATGTAACCCCTCAATTTTATAAATGATGAATCAGTGCTGCATGCACCTCATCATAAGAACCGCGTCGTATCGGTACCACATCGCCGTTCAGCATTGTTACATCGGTGCGCGACACCTTCTTCACATATTTCAGTCCCACGACAAAGGAACGGTGCACCTGATAGAAGGTATCGTCCAACTGTTCTATGAATTTCGCCAACGAGATCCGGCTCCGGTACACTTCGTTTACGGTATGTACCAACACATATACCTTCTCCGCTTCCACATACAGAATATCTGCAAGCGGAACCTTGATATCTGCCTCCGGCGTCGACAGAAACACGGAACGCTGCCGATAGCTTAAGTTTCCCACCGCCTTATCAAGCACCGGGTAGAGCTTACGCTCATCCACCGGCTTAATCAGATAATGCAGTGCCGATACATCGAATCCGTCACTGAAGTACTCATAATATCCGGTAATGAAGACGATCTGCACCGTCGCATTCTCCTTACGCACCACTTTAGCAAGGTCGATACCGGAAAGCTTCCCCATCTCCACATCCAGCAGCAGGATATCAAAGTCTTTTTCCGCATCGTAATGGAACAGGAAAGACTCTGCATCCGGAAACTCCTTGATCTCCAGCAGATGCCTCCCGAGCTTCGCCCATGCATTCACCAATCCGAGCACATATTCTCTTTGCTTTTCTTCATCATCACAGATTGCTATCTTTAACTTCATTCCTCTATACACCCTCTCACATGCCCTGCCAGCCACATTGCCACGCTATCGTTGTCGTTCTTTCCGATGATGCCGGTCGCAATGTCCTTCAAAGCGTCGCATGCATTTTCCACCGCATAGCACTCGTCCGATATCCGAAACATCGGAATGTCATTCAGCGAATCCCCGAACGACACCACCCGCTCGCAATTCCATAACTCTTTCAGTTTGCAAATCGCATTCGACTTCGTTGCTTTCTTTGGCATAATCTCCAGCCAATATTCCGGTCGATACAGCTCCTGCTGCAAGGTGCAAGTGTATCGTTCATCCTGTGAGAATATCTGATAAACCGGTTCCAACTCTTCCCTCTCTCCGATGCAGGTATAATAGAATACCTCTCCATCATAAAGTCCTTCCTCTCCGCTCAGTGGTCGCATACGCGGATCACCCGGACGTTTCGATATATAGCGTTTCTTCCCTTCGTTTTCCTGGCTCGTATCCCAAGACACTTTCTCGATACCATAGATAAACGAATACACCACCGGACTGATGTTATGTTCCTCCAGCATCTCCCGCACATACGCACGTTCTTCCTGCCTAAACCCTTCCGATGCCAGAATCGTTCCGGTCGCCGGCTCAAAGATAAATGCTCCGTTATACGCAATCACCGGAATCCGCGTCGTAAGCCCCTTCGTTACCACCGAAGCAGAGACCAGCGAACGTGCTGTCGCATAGGTAAATAACATCCCCTCTTCCACCAGCCGGTTGATGGTCTCGCAGCTGTAGCGGCTCACTTTATCCTTTGAATTCAGAAGCGTTCCGTCAAGATCGGATACATACAGTGTTCTCATTTCTGTGGCTCCTTCGTGTGAAACTCCTTATAGACGTGCACATGCTCAGTCTTTCCGACAAGCTTCGTTCCGTCAAAATCCAGTTCAATGATATACGGCATCCAGTCTACGATACGCCAGAAATCATCACATCCAAACGCATTGTCATAGTAATTCAATATCGTACTGAGTGCGGTCCCGTGTGTGCCGATGACAATATTTTTACCCGGATTGACACGTAAGATATCCTGCAACGCCGCTACATTACGTTCCTGCGCCATATGAATGGACTCGCCGCCTTCCTCGTGATAGTCAAGGTCCTCCCAGCGTTTGCAGAGCATGTCGCGTCCGTTTCCGTTCGGTCCCTTCTCCCGCTCCCGCAGACGCTCATCTGTGATTATCTCTTTTCCGTAGTACAAAGCCGTATCTGCAATCGTATCCATACTTCTCAAGTATGGGCTACAATAGAATACATCAATCTGCTTGTCTTTTAAGAATTCGACCACGACCTTCGAATCTGCTTTCCCCTCTGCCGTCAACGGTCTGGTTCTGTCATCTTCCCAAGCAAAATCCGGCTGTGCATGCCGTACAAAATATACTTTCGTCATAATACCTATACCTCCCATCTACAAACAAGAATTCATCTCTCCGATCACTCCTCAGACCGGCAGCACTTATGCATTCATATCCCACACTTCAATGCCCATCTCACGGGCACGTTCCAGATAAACACTTCCCATCGGTTTCATGATGGCAAGCACCTTCTTCACATACTTCCCGCCAAATCTTCTCGCCACGGTCTCCAACTCGTACATCGCATTCAATGCCTTGTTCGAGTCCATGTTTCCGCTTTTGCAGGAGATAAACGTTAAGGAATTTTCCTCCAGCGTCAACACATCAATCTCATTCAATACGTCTTTTCCGTATGCTCGATGTATCGTACCGTCCCAATCAATGTGTACTCCCATCATGCAATCATCTGCCACCTGTTTCATCTGATAATAAGTATGCAACTCCAGGATGCTTCCACCGTCCCAAAGGCAGTCTTTGATTGCTCTACTGCCGTAACGGAAGGTGTACACCCCTTCCTCATTACTCCCATCCTTGATTGCACCGATTATCTCCAAGCGGTTTAGAATATCATTTAAGGTATCCATATCTTTCAGGGCATTGTTACTTCTCCGTATTGCACTTTGTAATTGCTTTTCCGTTACTCTTGTACGAAGCATCTCGTCCGGCACAAACTTCTCCCGCAATAACGCAGAAAATGCATTCCAACAATCTTCATATTCTGCTGCAAGTTTCCATATCCGCGGAACCATGTCACGGAATTTATCATCATTGTCACTCTTGATTGCTTTGTGATGCCGATAATTAATAATCCCTCCACGCATCTCAATAAAGGCATCCAAAGACAGCTTTGCGTTTCTCTCCGGTACTTCCTTCTTCACTGAGCTGCTTGCACCTTCTTCCAGTTCAATCAGACGGTTCTCTGTCACATCAAACAGATGCATCGGTGCATCAAATTCTTTCGATAACACACCGAATGCCACCAGTATCAGACTCTCTCCACCCGTAATATCAAAGAACAGCCGGTTACCGGCTGCCCTTTCTTCCTGCAGAACCTCGCGCATTCCCTCTAATACGGCAACAAAATCTGTATGGGACAGTTCCTTGAACTGAATATTCTCCTGTTCCAGACCGCAGTATTTCACAAGGAATTTTGTCGTGCATTCTGATAATTCTTCAATCGTTTCAGAGTATCCGAAATAAACGGTCTTATCCATCCTGAAATTCATGCAGGTAATCAAATTTTCAATTGGTTCTTTTCCTAAAAATTCTATGTTTACGTTCATAGCATTCCCTTCAGATACTTCTCCTCAAACTCTCTAACCGGAAGCGGCTTGCTATAATAGTACCCTTGTACGATTTCGCAACCCAACTCGCGCAGTGCCACTATCTGTGCATACTCTTCCGTGCCCTCTGCCACACAGTGCACGCCCATCTCTCTTGCCATAGAAATGATATGGCGCAGGATAATCTGAATCTTGTTGGAATCCTCCCCCGGCGCAATCAGGTCCACAAAGCTCTTATCAATTTTAAGTGTATCCAACGGCATCTCATTCAGCAGGGCAAAAGACGAATATCCGGTTCCGAAGTCATCCATCGAGATACGGAATCCACGTTTTCTCAACTCGTCCATGACAAATACCAGATATTTCTGGTTATTCACTGTTGCTGACTCCGTTAATTCAAACTCAATCAGCGCATGATCCACACCATAAGAATCCACAACTCCGGTCAGATGGCTGACAAGACGTGGCTGCTCCAGATGCTTCTGCGACAGGTTGACCGAAATCGGATACAAAGGCATTCCTTTTTCCTTCCATTCTTTCAACTTGGCACAAACTCTATGCAGCACCACATCATCTACCTTGATAATGGAACCGTCTGCCTCAAAATACGGAATAAAACGGAACGGTGCCAGCAACTCTCTATGCTTATAGTTCCATCTTACCAATGCCTCAGCACCGCAGATGCATTCATTATGTATATCCATCTTCGGTTGCAAATAAATCATGAACTCATTTGCCTGAATTGCCGTATCCAGATATACCTTCAGGTGCTTGCCCCACAGCACATCCTCATGCATTTCATTGGTATAAAACATAATCTCCGTATTATTAATTCCGGTTCCCATGGACTGTGCAAGCTTCGCACAGTCGGCAACAATCTCTCCGGTATTCATCGAGGTTCGCATATTTACAACACCGCAACGATAGTAAATCCGGTAAGACGGGTCATATTCCAGTCTCGAAATCTCCTCAAAAAAGTTTTCCAGCTTCTCTCTGACCTCATTCTCCGGCATATCCTTAATCATCAGCGCAAAATTGTCGTTGTCACACCGTGCACCAAAATAAATCCAATCTTTATGTGCTTCGATGTTCTCCGTCACACGGATCAGAACCTCGTTCGCAACCTGATGGTTATACAACTCATTAATCATCTTGAAATCTTTGATATCAAAATGTACAAATCCGTAATCCTTCACGCCCTGGCGGTAATAAGTAGTCAGACGATCCCACATCCATGTCCAATTATAATACCCGGTGATTGCTTCGTGATAGGCCTTAAAATACAATTCTTCCTTAGAGAATGCGTTCTCATCCAGATTCAGGCATGTACTGTTCTCATCAACCTCTTCAATCTCATACAGTACACGCAGCTTGTCCTTCGCGCTGAATGCCACTACCATTCCTTCGTCTACATAACGATATTCATCATGTCCGACAATTTTAATATTCCGTACACAATCAATAATCTCTTCCAGCAACTCCTCGTTCAACTGATATTCATACGATACATCCTGAATCACAATATCGCATTCCGGAAGCACCACATGCGGCAGTTCCGACGGCAACTCCACTCTCGGATCATCCATACGGAATTCTATTCCGAGTACATACTTCATGCCGGTTTCCTTCTGCAGATTCGGGGGCAGGTAAAAAATACCCACTTCATCATAAGTACCAAATGCATACAGATACTTCTTCAAAAGTTCAGGACATTCTCCGCCACTGATATATCGGTTCACTTCTTCATTTATCTCCGGAAGGTAGTACAATACCCTCTCCGGTCTATGGACATTCAATGTAGCTGTAACTTTCATCTCGGATGCACCAGCCTTTCATTCTTGTCTTTTGAATTCTTTTCTTCCTATACAAACTCATGATACATTCTATCACAAATTTGCGTAAAGTAGTCAACCGTACTACAGATTAGACATAAAAACACAAAGAAAAACTTCAAAAGAACAAGAAATCAGTTATCTCCGCATTTTTTCAACAAGCACACTGTCTCACAATGGTAGGTCTGCGCAAACATGTCCACTGCTGCCGCTTTCTCTACGCGATACCCTTCTTCCTGCAACATTGCTAAGTCTCTCGCCAGACTCGTCGGTTTACAAGAAATATAGAGCAGCTTCTCCACACCATAATCAATTATCTTCTTCAGTGCCTTCGGATGAATGCCGTCACGCGGCGGGTCGAGCACGATGAAGTCCGGCTTTTCCATAATCTCGTCGAGCATCTTTAATACATCTCCGGCAAGGAAGTCACAATTGTCCAAACCGTTCTTCTTCGCATTTTCCTTCGCAGCCTCAACCGCTTCCGCGATAATCTCTACACCGATGACTTTCTTCGCCACCGGCGCCAAGAGCTGTGCAATCGTTCCGGTTCCACTGTAGAGGTCGTATATCACTTTGTCCTTGGTCTCGCCGACAAACTCACGTGCCTTCTCATACAGGCGTTCTGCGCCCTTCGAGTTTGTCTGGAAGAAGGAGAAAGCGCTGATATTAAAGTGAAGTCCAAGAAGAATCTCTTCAATATAATCTCTTCCGTACAGGATATCCGTCCGATCGTTCTGAATCGTGTCAGAGAGACTGTCATTTACGGTATGAAGCACTGATACTATCGTTCCCTTCATCGGCTTACCCTCTGCCTCACCCTCAGAAACTGCACCGACCTGATTCACCACTGACACAATCCGCTCCGTAAATTCCTTCAGGAACTCTGCTTCCGTCTCCGGTGCTTGCGAGCTCGTCACAAGGTCTACCAGCATCTCACCGGTATGTGCCGCTTTACGCACCAGCAGGTGTCTCAGATATCCGATATGCGTCATCTTGTGATAAAAGTTCAGCCCATACTTTCTGCATACCGCTAACGTCTCCGTCAGAACAGCACGAAAATCCGCATCCACGATACGGCATTCCGGTACCTCCATGATATCATAAAAGCTTCCCTTCTTATGAAGCCCTAAAGTCAGCGGACCATCTTTCACTGCATTACCAAAAGAAAACTCCATCTTGTTGCGGTACTCAAAACTAAGCGGACTCGGAACAATCCCCTGCCACTCATATCCATACTCAAACGGCTTCACTGCACCGTCCAAAATGTCCTTTACCTGACGCTCCTTCATAGCCAGCTGTGCCTCATACGGAAGCTCCTGATAGCGGCAGCTCCCGCACAAACCAAAATGCGGACACTGCGGTACAGCTGTCTCCAGCGGTGACTTCTCCACCACCTGCACCAAGTCACCCTCCGCTTTACCCGAGCGTTTCTTTCTTACGCGGAACACGATTTTCTGACCCTCAATGCAGTTCTTCACCACTGCCAGCTTGCCATCATTCTCACTACCCGGCTCCTGACACACCACGATTCCTCTATCACCAAACTCAACACGTTCTACAACGCCGTTGTATTCATTACCCTTTTTCATTCTTTTCTCTATCCTTCCGCTGTCTGCAACGATTCCATTACAAACACAAATTTTCGTTCCAATTTATATCCGAAACTCTTTTCCCATTCATTATATCCGTCACCCGCTCACAATTCAATCAATTCCTATTACTTTATCTTCTTTTATTAACTATTGGCAGACTTAATATAGTAGCCCCAATACCTGCAACTGTCCCTCTCATTTGTATCTTCCGAGAAGAGGTTCCTAATGTATTTCGATATCTGTGACTGTAGAGTGACGCCGACCCTTATATCATGTCGAGCCTTCGAGACAGGATATTAGTGGCATTACGTCAACCGTCGTTTACGACGGTTTGGCCCAAAGCGAATGTTGCCGTATAACGGCAACACGCGGGTCACAGATATGAAATACATCAGGAACCTCTTCGACAACTCATATGAAACAGTTGCAAAAAGAACAACACCCGGCGTGAATCGGGTGCTGCTCTCCTTCCATTTTCCCAATATATTGTTCCATCAGGCACAGAGCCTGTTGCATTGCGTATAACTTGCGCTTGTCGGGCACCTGCAAACTTTGGGCCGAAGGCACAATATTTGCAAAACGAGCGTCGCTCGTTTGAAAAATTTATTTTTCAAACTGTTCTTCTGCGAACTTTCTGATGTTTGATGCATTCACATACTTCTTTACCTGACCATTGCGGATAGTAACAAGAGTCGGTGCCTGCATGATAGCATACTCGCTTACCAGTTCCAGATTCTGCTCTGCATCGATTACTTCATACGGGATTCCCTCGAGGTACCCCTTTGCAATCTTACAGTTCGGGCAGGTCATGGTAGTGAAGAGATAGTTTCCGTCCTCCTGCTTGGAGATAACCGGAGTGTCTACCTTCGGCATAGACACGTCATCAATGTTTCTGCCCTGCTCCTTGGTGCTGGTACGAACCTGCAGACCTTTTTCAAAGTCAATGTCGTATTCCTTACGATTCTTGTACTCCTGGGACTTACCTTCATTCCAGTTCTGTACCGGACGATAGTAACCGGTGATACGGCTGTAAACCTCAGTCTTCTCGCCACATTCCGGACAGGTATACTGCTCACCGTTGATGTAGCCGTGATTCTTACAGATGGAGTAAGTCGGGGACATCGTATAGTACGGAAGCTTATAATTCTCTGCAATCGTACGAACCAACTTTGCAGCAGCTTCCCATGACGGAAGTTTCTCACCAAGGAATGCATGGAATACGGTACCGGAAGTATACAGGGTCTGGAGACGATCCTGAATATCCAGTGCTTCAAAAATATCTGCGGTAAAATCAACCGGCAAGTGGGAGCTGTTGGTATAATACGGTGTATCGCCCTCATGACCTGCGGTCTTAATATCCGGCCATTTCTTTCTGTCATGCTTAGCCAGACGGAAACTGGTGGACTCTGCCGGAGTCGCTTCCAGGTTGTAGAGGTCACCGTACTGCTCCTGATAATCACTGAGACGTTCTCTCATGTGATTCAAGGTCTTCTCAGTGAAGTCCTGCGTTGCCTTATCGGTCATATCCTTACCCAACCACTTCGCATTGAGACCCACTTCGTTCATACCGAGCAGACCAATGGTGGAGAAATGGTTGTCGAAGGTGCCGAGGTAACGCTTGGTATACGGATACAATCCTTCATCCAAGAGCTTCGTAATAACGCCACGCTTTACCTTCAGAGAACGTGCAGACACATCCATCATATGGTCAAGGCGGTTGAAGAACTCTTCTTCGTTTGCAGACAGATATGCGATACGCGGCATGTTAATGGTAACAACGCCTACGGAACCGGTACTCTCACCGGAACCGAAGAAACCACCGGTCTTCTTGCGCAGCTCTCTTAAGTCAAGACGCAGACGGCAGCACATGGAACGCACATCGCTCGGCTCCATATCACTGTTGATATAGTTGGAGAAATACGGAGTACCGTATTTTGCAGTCATTTCAAATAAGAGACGGTTGTTCTCGGTATCGGACCAGTCAAAATCTCTCGTAATGGAATAGGTCGGAATCGGATACTGGAATCCGCGACCGTTTGCATCACCTTCGATCATAATCTCGATGAACGCACGGTTAACCATATCCATCTCAGCCTTACAATCCTTATACTTGAAATCCACTTCCTTACCGCCAATGATACAGTTCTGTTCTGCAAGGTCAGCCGGAACGGTCCAGTCAAGAGTAATATTCGAGAACGGTGCCTGAGTACCCCAACGACTCGGAGTATTTACACCATAGATGAAGCACTGGATGCACTGCTTTACATCATGATAAGACAGGTTATCAATCTTTACGAACGGTGCAAGGTAGGTATCAAAGGAAGAAAATGCCTGTGCGCCTGCCCACTCATTCTGCATGATGCCGAGGAAATTCACCATCTGGTTACAGAGGGTCGAAAGATGCTTTGCCGGAGAAGAGGTAATCTTGCCCGGAATACCGCCAAGACCTTCTTTAATCAGCTGACGAAGAGACCATCCTGCACAATAACCGGTCAGCATGGACAAGTCATGGATATGAATGTCTGCATTACGGTGAGCACTTGCAATCTCATCATCATAAATCTCGGACAGCCAATAGTTAGCGGTTACGGAACCGGAGTTATGAAGAATCAGACCACCAACGGAATACGTAACGGTGGAGTTCTCCTTAACACGCCAGTCTTCTTCCTTTACATAGCTGTTAACAATATCCTTGTAGTCAAGAATCGTGGAACGCATATTACGGATCTTCTCACGGTTCTTACGATAGAGGATGTATGCTTTTGCAACATCGGTATAACCACTCTGCTCCAATACATGCTCTACGCTATCCTGAATATCCTCGACACTGATGGTTCCGTCCTTTACTTTGGACTGGAAGTCCGAAGTAACACGGAGTGCCAGAAGATTAATAATATCCTCATTGAAAATGTTCTGTGTTGCCGTAAAAGCCTTCGAAATCGCATCTCCGATTTTCTGCAGATTAAACTCAGCAACTTCGCCGTCACGTTTTAATACGTTAATCATCATATAGTGCTCCCTTCTCCTATTGTAATTCCTCGATTTCCGTCATTTTGCAGACCGTGCAAATCCCGTGTTCGTCCATAATTTATCGGGATTTCACACGATTCTGCCGACGATTACCTCGCCGCTGCAAAATAAATATTAGCAGATGTAGTTTTGTTCGTCAATAGGAAAAACCACAAAATATATAAATTTATTTTTTAACACACCACTATATATTGTGTCATGTTTTTAAAACTTTTTTCAATAATTTTCACTTTTACTATTAAGTTTTTTTCATAATTGCCGACAACAGCGCCATTCTACAACAAGTGCATGCCTACACGACAGACATAGAAAAAACACGCACCTTTTTCGGATGCGTGTTTTTGAGGTCAACCACTATATCTTGTGGTCGGTATTTCTCTGTTTTTTCAGGTTTCAAGGAATTTATTCCTGTTTTCCTATTATTTAACGGTAGTAAATCGATAAATCGTAGCGGAACTGAATTCCTCACCCGCCTTCAGTGCGCTGGACGGGAAATCCGGAGTGTTGCAGGAGTTCGGATAAAACTGGCTCTCGAAACATACACCGTCTCTCTTCACATAAGTACAACCGCCCTTGCCTTTGATGCCCTTGCCGATGAAGTTACCTGCGTAGAACTGCATACCCGGAAGGTCGGTATATACTTCCATCTTGCGACCGGATGCTTCATCAATCAGTTCGGCTACCAGACTCGGCTCCTCGCGCTGGGTCTTCAGCACATAGTTGTGGTCATATCCGCCTGCCTGAGTAAGCGGAGCATAGTCTGCATCAATTCTGTCGCCGATGGTCTGGAAAGTACGGAAGTCCATCGGAGTTCCGGTCACATCGCGGAGCTCGCCGGTCGGAATCAGACCATCATCGGTCGGAGTAAAGTAATCAC
>JAZSIB010000005.1:0-2877 GCA_045533585.1 Lachnospiraceae bacterium
GCAGGATACGCGTTGCTGTGTGATACATTTTTCACGGAATTTTGGGCACGAGGCAGCGATGATTGCAGGGATTGACCATGCGCAGGGTGATTTTATCGTGTGTATGGATGCAGACTTGCAGAATCCGCCGGAATTGTTGCCACAGATGGTGGACAAGTTCTGTGGCGGGACCGATATCGTGCTGATGGCACGTGCGGAAAACAAGGATGCCGGTGTGATGAAACGGTTGACTTCGGGGCTTTTTTATGGTGTGCTGAATTTCCTGTCAGGGGTGAAATTCGAGCGGAATGTATCGGATTTCTTCGGCATTTCAAAGCGGGCGGCTGATGTGCTTCGTAAGGATTATCTTTATAAGAACCGGTATCTGCGAGGTTATATCCAACAGATTGGTTTTTCAAAGACGGTATTGGAGTATGTGGCACCGGAACGCTTTGCCGGTGAGAGTAAGTATACAATGAAGTCGTTGTTTCGCATTGCGATGAACACGTTGAACTGTTTTTCCGTGACGCCGATGCGTGTTGGTGCGCTGGCAGCGGGCATCTCGCTTGTGATGACGTTGGTGAGCTTCGCATACTATATTGGGTTTTATGTTAAACATGGGTATGGAAGCGGTACGGCGTTGTTGTGTAGTATGATTACATTTCTATTTTCGCTGTTGTTTCTCTTGCTTGGAACGATAGGGGAGTATCTGGGTATGTTGATGCTGGAGCTGAAGGGGAGACCAATTTATATTGTTGAGGATGTAAAGAATATACCGACGGAAGAAAGATAGGAACTGAGTTATGGGATATGACTATATTATTGTAGGTGCAGGTTTATACGGTGCAGTATTTGCGCACGAGATGACAGCGCAGGGGAAGAAGTGTCTTGTGCTGGAGAAGCGTGGTCACATCGCAGGTAATATCTATACGGAAGAGGTAGAGGGGATTCAGGTACACAAGTACGGTGCGCATATTTTTCATACCTCGGATAAGGAAGTGTGGGAGTATGTGAACCGATTTACGGAATTCAATCATTACGTGAATTCGCCGGTAGCGCGGTACAAGGATGAACTCTACAATCTCCCTTTCAATATGAATACTTTCCATCAGCTTTGGGGGGTGAAGACGCCTGCGGAGGCGAAAGCATGCATTGAGGAGCAGAAATCATGCCTTAAAGAACATAAGGCAGGTCTGCAACTTGGTGAGCCGCAGAATTTGGAGGAACAGGCACTTTCGCTGGTCGGACCGGATATCTACGAGAAGCTGATCAAGGGCTATACGGAGAAGCAATGGGGCAGGGATTGCAAGGAGCTTCCGGCATTTATCATCCGTCGTCTGCCCTTGCGCTTTGTGTATGACAACAATTACTTCAACGACCGCTATCAGGGGATTCCGGTAGATGGATATACGAAGCTGGTGGAGAAGCTCTTAGAGGGTAGCGACGTCTTGCTGAATACGGATTTTTATGTGTATAGGGAAGAGCATCCGGAGTATTTTGCGGATAAGTCGGAGAACTCAGAAGCATCCGGGGCGTGCAGAGATGTGACGCTTCCGACCGTCGTGTTCACCGGTATGATTGACGAGTACTATGATTTTTGTTATGGACCGCTGGAATATCGGACCCTGCGTTTTGAGGAAGAATTGCTTGACGAGGAAAACTATCAGGGCAATGCGGTTGTGAATTATACGGAGCGTGAGGTGCCGTATACGCGAATCATCGAGCACAAGCACTTTGCATTTGGAAAGCAGGAGAAGACGGTGATTACTCGTGAGTATCCGTGCGAATGGAAGCCGGGGGATGCGCCGTATTATCCTGTGAATAATGAGAAGAACGATGCGCTGTATGCGAAGTATCTGGAGCTTGCGAAGAAGGACAAGGTACGTTTCGGTGGTCGTCTCGGACGCTATAAGTATTATGATATGGATAAGACCATACGGGCAGCGCTCGATGATGTACGGGCGGAATTAAACGCAAAGTAAGACGATTCGCGTCAGAAGATGGAGGAAACTTACGCTTGCAATCGGTTGCTGTACGCGCTATAATAGTCGCATGCAGATGTAGTTCATCGGTAGAATATAAGCTTCCCAAGCTTAGGAGGCGGGTTCGATTCCCGTCATCTGCTGTCTGAAAAGAGAAGATAAAGAAGTCGATTTAGAGGAATGGTTTGCCGTTCCTCTATTATTTTCGAGAGGGCTATGGAGATATTTGTCGAACGATTACGCTTGTAATCGAATTGTTTCCGCGATATAATGTGTAGCACAGAAGCGATTGTGGGTTTAGAATTTGATAGGGGGATTATTGATGTCAGAGGATACAAAATTGATACTGGCGATACTGGACAAAAGATTTGACAAAATTGATGAGCGTTTTGACAAAGTCGATGAGCGGTTTGACAAGCTCGAGGGTCGCATGGAGAATCTCGAAGGGCGCATGGAGAAAATTGAGGAGCGTGTGGATAAGCTTGAAGGCAATGTAACGAGTCTTCAATTGGTTGTTGAGAACGAGATACGACCGAGGATTCAAATACTTGCCGAAGGGCATATGATGCTGAACGAGAAGCTGGACAGAGTTTTAGAGAACGCAAAAGAGACAGAAGAGCTGAAGACGAGAGTGGACGCATTGGAGGCCGGGTTCCGGCAGATGCAGGATAAGATTGATAAGAGTGCATAATACATAGAGCCGTTAGACTAACGGCTCTTTTTTGTATAAGTTGCAAAAAAACGAGAAAAATATATAATTATTTGGAAGGGTAGTGAGGGGCACCTCGTCTTATCACTTGGAAAGCAAGAAAAACAACAAAATCAAAAATAATTAGGAACGTAGTAATGTGTAGATAACAAGAAGAAAAACAGGGAACGTTCCGGAATGGAGATAAGAATGAAGAAATTAGTATTA
>JAZSIB010000273.1:0-5382 GCA_045533585.1 Lachnospiraceae bacterium
CACATCTACTCGTTGCTGTTTATCCGCTTTCCCGCTAACCGCGGCTTCGTTATTCTTCGTTTCCTCCGTAACAAGCACCAGATCCGGCTCTGCCGTCAGCACCTCAGCCAGACGCGCCGCAGAAGCCGAAGACTTCGTAAAGTTCAGGAAAATACGGTTTACCATCAGCACTGAGTTCAGAATCATCGTAAAGTACGACAGAAATGCAACAATATTACCCGGCTCGGATGCGCCGCTGTTTACACGATACGCACCTACAATTACTACTGCCGTCAGTCCAAGGTTCAGGAACACATTCATCAGCGGACTGGAGGCCGCCATGGTAGCCGAAGCACGCAGTTCCGCATCAATCAGATCATCATTTACCTGTCGGAAACGCTTCCTCTCATATGCCGTCTTGGACAACGCTTTAATTACACGGATACCGGTAATGTTTTCACGCAGGACGTTTACCATAACATCCAGCTTATCCTGTACTTTTTTGAACATTGGTACCGTCTTTCTGGTAATTCCGAACACCACGATTACTAAAAACGGAATCACCGCAACCAATACCAATGTAAGTACCGGCTCCATGGTTGCCGTAATACAGATACCGCCTACAAGAATAATCGGCGCACGCACGCCGAGTCTCTGCATCATACCGATCATCTGATGAATATTATATGTATCCGTTGTCATACGGGATATCAGCGACGGAACTGTAAATTTATCCATCTGTGCACCGGACAGCGTGTTAATCTTTTCATACAAATCATGGCGCAATCTCTGCGTCGTATCAGCCGCAACCCGGGATGCACGACGATTCGCTATAATATTCAACTGTCTTGCCAGCACCGCCAGTACAATCATGACGCCGCCCCACAAAAAGACCTTTTCTACCTTCCCCTCCGGCACTACATAGTCCAGCATATAGGCAAGCACTCTGGGAAGACCAAGGTCTGCAAATGTTCCGAGTATTTTGATCATCAGACCGATTGTCATCGCTTTGTAATACGGTCGCAAATAAGATAATATGTGTTTCATAAGTTAACGCAGACGTGTCCCTTCATAACGTTCTCTGGTTCTAAGATAATTTTGGATATAATATACCCGTTCTTCCAAGCTCTCATCTTCATAACTGATATCCATGGAAGCTTCAATCGCACAGAGAATACTCTCCGTAATCCGTTCCTTAATCCGCTCAAGGACTTCTATCTTCTCACGGGGTGTCTCTGCCTCTAAAAACGCCAGCAGGTCCGGATTCACTTCGCCTTCATCTTCCGGGCTTTTCAGCTCACGCATATCATAACCGGGTTGCTCCGTTGCTTGCGTTTCACCTGATTTCGTTGCCGTTCCTGCCCCTTCATTCGGAAGTTCGTTCGCATTTTCTTTTCCCTTCACTTCCGGAACAACATCTTCCGATGAAGCCAATTCTTCCATAGAAGAATAGCGGTATTTGCAACTCACCTGTGGATATTTCTCCTTATCCACTTCACTCACAAACTCCGCATATTTTCTCACATAGGTGATAAACTCACCGTAAAGTGCCTGATACACAACACACTTTTCTTTTGTCTCTGCATCTACAGCGATTGCTGTAACCTGATATTTGTTTCCCTTAAAGTGCTGATAAATATCTCCCGGTCTTGGATCTCTTCCCGGCATAACAGTTCCTCCGTTTCCGATGCATCACAGCCTGCCCAGCCGTGCATCCTCATAATACTTTGCATATTCTTCCGTAATCAGTTGTTTTTTAACCATCAGGCTCAGATTTTTGCTGAATTCATAATCTGATATTTCTGCATCTACCATCTGCTGGAGTAAAATACGTATCTTAATCTTATACTCCTCCGGCAGTATAACAGCATCCTGGCATAAGAACTTTAACTTGTAGGCTTCTGCAGCATATGTACCATATGCTCTCGACATCTTCTCTTCTTCCGGCAACACAAATCTTGCCTGTGTTAATTCCATCAAAGCGCGTGCAGACTTATCGCTTACAACAAAATCTTCACCAACCCGATATCTGTTTTTCCGGTAGCTTCTTCGCCCGTTCTCATCCGCCATAATGTAATATGACGGAATCAAACTCTCGAACACCTTGGCAACATACTTCGCTTCCCTGACTGCAGCATACTCTTCCTTCGGGCTTGCCTTAGCAGCACGTTCTGCCAATATGGTCTGCAGCCCGGAGAGCGGAATCTCAAACGCCCTTGTCTTTGCCGATAGGGCCAGCACATGGAGTTTGCCTTTGTTCACCCATACATATGCAGGACACTGATAAATCCTGCGGCTCTCACATTCCTCAATTAAGATAGGATAATGTATCCGCTTCACTTTATACTTATACAGAAGCTTTTTTATCTGCCTCTTTTGTAGTCTTTTCAGATACTTATCATTTTCTTCTTGTGTTTCTTCCTCATCGGGCTCATCCTGCGGTTCTGCATTTCCGCTTAGCCGGGTGTACTTTTCCTCAGAGCCTTCCTGTTCCTCTGTCGCTTTTTCAAGAGTTCTCTGCTTTGACAGCACTTCATTCTTCTTTGCACTCACCGGTTCACCAAGCAATACGTCACCGCTTTCCGCCCCATCCGCTTCGCGAAACTTTACCATAGATGCAACCACTGCAGCTCCGATTAGTCCACCCGGAATCCCCAGTATCCACCACACTGAAAAGGTCACCATAAACACAACACAACTGGCGATTGACAGCAAAATCAGCAATACGATGCTCCACAGATATGCTTTTGTTCTTCGATCTCCATAGATCAACGTGTTCCAGATTTTCCTCATCGTTCCTCCGTTACACTTCACTCAATCCCGTGATTCTTGCGATACTCTGCCAAAAGCAGATCTACCATGCGTCCGTAGCTTTGTACCCCATCGGACTGGTTATTCGCTTTCAGATAGGTATCGTTCAGTTTCTCTGCCGTATTGCTTATCTTTGTATCGTGAAACTGCGCCCAATACGCATTATTCGCCGCAAGGTCGCGGTTCACACCCTCATCATATCCTGCACGTATCTCATAATACAGATCCGGGTTCTTCCCATATAAAGCATTTCCTGACAAAATCAGTGCTTCCATCAGACCGCTGTACTGCAGTTCCGGATTATCAGAAGCCATGCAGGCAAGATATGCGATATAGTTCGCCTCGTCCTCCCGTATAAAGCCGCGAAGATGCGCCAGCTCGTGACACATCGTTGACGCGATAGAATACTCCGGAACATCCACGTTGACATTTGCCTCCATCGTGAACGGAACATACACACCGGTCAGCTCTGTCTTCGACATCACCGCAGAAAACAGAATCCGCTTCGGCTTCGGATATACCCCATGAAAAACCGCATGTTCCTCTGCCAATGCATCATAGGTATCATCACACCACCTTGCCAACTCTGCCATGCTTACGGATAAGCGGTATACACCGTCCGCATCCTCTAATGTCAGTTGTTCTCTCACTGCACTCGTTCTTTCTGCCAGCTCTGCATGCAGAGCATACAACTCCTCCACCGAAGAGTCCCGCACAGTCAGTCCCAGATACTCCGCCACCGGCTTACGATAATAATTAACGCTGCATCCCATCACCAGCATAAAATACACCAGTGCGCCGACACACAGCAGGGAAATCAGGTCGGAAGCCATCAGGTACACCCGCTTCCCCTTATTTTTTATATAGACGATAATTCTCCATATCACAAGTGCAGGAATTCCTACAATTCCGAGCACGATTCCTGTCTCTGCCAGAGAAAACGGAATCCATCCCGTAACAAATGAAAACGCCTGCGAATATATATGAAAAATGCCCTTGGCAAATATTTCTTCCGTAAAATACACGCTACGTTTTGCTATCGCCATAAGAAGCAATGCCAACGGAAACAATAGCAATATCCATAAGCGTTTTAACTTCATCAAACGTACTGCCGTATCCCGTAAGTTTTTCATCCGTATCCCCTCTTACTATTTACACTGCCTTCCTCTTTAACCGTGTCTTCTTCCAACCGGCTTACCGAAGGCATTCCGTTACTACTTAATTCTTTCTAACGTTCCTTTATTAATAATTACGGTCTTATCCCTTAACGCATTAAAGATGCATACCACAAAAACCTGTTCTTCCGTTTCCTTTACAGCCTTCACTTTATAAAACCTTCCGTCTTCGTCCAGAAAACAGCTGTCTGTCTCACCGATCCAGAGAACTCTTCCACCCTTCACCCAGCCGAACCAGGCTACTGCCATCAGTACAGCCAGCACCGAGATATAGAAAATACCATGTACGAACTCTACAGAATTCACGAATGTAATAGCTGCTATATAGTAAATACAAAGCATCACCGCCTGAATCCACACACGATAATCAAATACCCTCTTTTTATAGGAAGCAAATCTTGCCCGCAGCAGCACCTGAAGCCCAAATCTCATCTCAATCAGCGCCAATGCCACAGTTGCAACGATTCCATAAAGCAGGTCAATCACCAGCGTCTGACTGGTAAACATCTGCGTCCAATACCCACACAAATAATAAAATAAAGCATTACATCCACATGCGATAACAAACAACACAAAACGTACCAAACGATTCATCCTTTTCCTCCTGCTCCATAAACACCTGTTTATATTTTCACACAGTACCACCACTTTGTAAAGAAAAAATTCCGACACAACAAATGGAAAAAAGCCCGGCAATTGCCTGCCGGGCTTTATACAATCGGAGTGACAAGATTTGAACTTGCGGCCTCTTCCTCCCTAAGGAAGCGCTCTAGCCAAACTGAGCCACACCCCGATTCTCATGACACAAAACGCCTTCGTCCTGCATCAGAGCCGTTGTTAAATATAGCACGAATACCCATGAGTGTCAACCACCAAAAAATTTTTTCATTTTTTCAAACATTTTGCAAAAAAAGACTTGCCAAACCAAAACCTTTGTGGTAATATACCAACTGTGCTCAAAATCAATGTTAAAATATTGATTTGACATATAAGCTGCTGTAGCTCAGTCGGTAGAGCGCATCCTTGGTAAGGATGAGGTCACCGGTTCAAATCCGGTCAGCAGCTCTTTTTTATTTCTAAAATACCTATAAGCGACATTCTGATGTCACTGTAATTTCACTTCTGCTCGTTGAGCAGTTTTTTTCTCGCCATATTTACCTTTTTATTCCATTTAATTGGCGTTTTTAACATTTAATGAGTACAAATGTAATTTAATGATTTGTTTTACCATTTGAAACCGAAGGAATCCTATATGAAAGAAACACATAACTTCTTAATCCCTGACTATCTCACTTCGTTTTCCTGCAAGATGGGTGTATGCCGCACCCCCTGCTGTGTCGGCTGGCCGGTACATATCTCACTCGATGACTATTTTCATCTGACCTCCAGAGAATGCAGCGAAGAGCTGCGCCGTCGC
>JAZSIB010000244.1:0-12510 GCA_045533585.1 Lachnospiraceae bacterium
CTGGGAGTAAGTGCAGGTGCTATGAACATGGGAGGACCTACAGTTGATATCTATGAATCCTTCGCGCCTTATGAAGGATTGGGGTTTGCCAATGTTACGGTCAAGGCGCATTATCCGTTTGAGGGTGAATTGCTGCAGTCTCTGAAGCAGGTTTCTATGGAGCTTCCGGTATGCCTTATGACAGATGAGAGTGCAATTTTTGTAACCAAAGAAACAATTACAAAAATAGGACAGATATAGCGGATGGTGAAGGGAGAGATTACGCCGATTACACAGGAGCAGTTGGAACAGATGAGGAACTGACAAATTTGAGGAGTTGATTATATGTTTGAAAATATCAAATGGCTATTTTTCGACGTCGGTTCAACGCTGGTAGATGAACACCTTGCTTATGAGCATAGAATGAGGGAAATGGCTGACTTGGCTAATACAACTTATAGTAGTGTTTATGAAACGGCAATGACATTTTATAAACAGAACAAAAAAGGAGACTTGGAAACAGCCAAATTACTGGGTGTTGAATTACCAAAGTGGCACAAAGAAGATGAAATTCTGTATGGCGATGCAGCGAAGTGTCTTGAAATACTGAGCAGTAGATACAAAATCGGAATCATTGCAAATCAGTCACTGGGAACAAAAGCGCGCTTGGAACAGCATGGGATTTTGCAATATATTGATTTAGTGGTTGCTTCTGCAGAAGAAGGAGTTGCAAAGCCGGATAAGAGAATATTTGAGATTGCATTGAATCGGAGTAATTGCCAACCCGGTGAAGTGGTTATGATTGGTGATCGGATAGATAACGATATAGTTCCCGCAAAATTAATGGGGATGCATACTGTATGGATTAAGCAAGGCTTTGGTCAATACTGGAATATTACAGATGATGCTGAAAAAGCGGACTGTACGGTACATAGCTTAATGGAGGTATGCAATGTTTTGTAAGAGCATGGCTCTGCGGCGATGGGAGGATTTTATTTTTGTTCCGTATGGATTTTCGAGACGGAAAAGTAATGGAGTATTGGCTGTAAACATTTATGATTTCTTACTTGATTCAAAAAGTATTGAGAGGTAAATAATTGATGATAGATTTTTCTACGATAACGGCATGCGGCGAGTGTTGCATCGGCTGCGCGAAAAAAGAGAACGGAATATGCCCGGGATGCATCGAAGCGGACGGTAAAGTCCCGGAGTGGGCAGAGTCGGGTGTATGCAGGATTCATGCCTGTTGTAAGGAGCATCATGCGCGGTTTTGCGGAGTATGTGATGCGTTTCCCTGCGAGAAGCTTCCGCAGATGATATCCTGGAATCCCAATATTGTAAATCATCTTTCGGAATTGCGAGATGAATATAATAATCAAACGATGCGTTCGGAATTAGGGGATAGCAGTCAGATAGAGGCGGTTCTGGTGAATTGGGAGCTGGACAATCCCGAAATAGGCGAACAGTTCAATGAAGACTCGGCAAGGCTGATTTTCAGAATCAAGACTCATTCGCAGGATTATCTTCTGAAAGGACAGCCGAGCGGAGTGCCGGAAGATACGGTTAAGAGTAATGTTCGAGCGCATTTGTATCTGGGAAATGAACATGGTATGGCTCCAAAGCTTTATCCGACGAAGACCGGAGAATACTATATCAGTGCGCAAGGGTATTGGTTTTATCTGATGGAATTCATTGACGGACGGGAAATGGAGGAGACACCGGAGGATGAATACAAGATCGGCCAAGCTGCAAGAAAACTGCATAGTCTCCGGGGCTACGATGTGAAATCTCCATTTACACAGAGCAAAGCGCGTTTTTACGATTGGTTTAGAAAGCACAGCTTTGTAAAAGAATTTGATGCGATTCTCGATGCACTTCCTGATTTTGAACTGCTTGACCAGTGTTTTGTTCATACTGATATTGGTCCGCATAATACAATGTTAAGACAAAACGGTGAGGTTGTATTCATTGACCTGGATGATGCAGGTGTAGGAAGTCGGTATTTGGACCTTGGTTGGCCGTTTATCATGCAGTTTGTTGATTTCAACCATGATACGGAAGAGATGACTTACCGCTTCGATTTGGCACAAAGATTTCTGAGAGGATATTTTGGCGAGGGCGAAATCTGTCGAGAAGAGTATGACTTGCTATTTCAAGGGGCGATGCAGATGCATATCTCATACATGCAGGTCTATGGACCTTATGCGGTAGATTCGCTGTGGAAGATTTTATTGTTCGGCATAGAGCAGAAAGAAGTCTTGTGGGAGATGATTCAAGAAGAATCCTGATTATTTGGATGAATAGACGTTAGTAATTTACATAAGGAGGAATGATTTATGAAGGCAGTATTAGCAAGTACACTCGGCGGTTCTGTTAAAGTAAATGGGAAATGGGTACCATCCACGTTAATGGATGAAAACGGTCAGTTGGATAAGATAAAGTCAATCTGGAAAGACAATGCGAAGGTGCTGCTGTTCTGTGCTTCACCGGATGACTATGTGATGAATGACAGCGTATATTATTGTTTTGGTGAAGCGTTCAAGCTGAGTGGTTTGAGTGTCTCTTCCTTTGAAATGTGTGATGACAGAAATGAAGCTGTTTTGGAACGATTGGATGAGATGGATGCAATCATTCTGGCGGGCGGACATGTTCCGACACAAAATGCATTCATGAAGAAGCTGAACTTAAAAGAAAAACTGGAAGGTTATCAAGGGATTCTTTTGGCTTTGAGTGCAGGTTCCATGAATTGTGCAGAGATGGTGTATGCGAGTCCGGAATTGGAAGGGGAGGCACTCGACCCAGATTATCAACGGTGGATTCACGGACTTGGTCTGACTAAAGTTAATATATTCCCGCATTTCCAGTACCTTAGAGGAGAGATGCTGGATGGACTTCGGGTGCTTGAGGACATTACATATTCGGATAGTATGGGGCATGAATTTTTAGCATTAAATGACGGAAGTTATCTTGTGCTGGAGGATGGTGTTGAGACGGTATACGGTGAAGCATATTGTATCAAGGACGGATGCCTGAAGCAGATATGTAAGAATGGTGAGTCGATTATTTTATAGGCAGGAAGCCTATTCCCTTAAAATTGACGAAGAAATAAGGGAATAGGCTTTTCTTTAAGGATAAATATATAGTTCTACCGTTAGTAGATTGCCAAATTTGCAGAAGTCTTATTATGATATGTGTTGACAAGAATTTATTCGGAGGTAATCTAAAATGGAACAACAAAAGATTGGTAAGTTAATTTCTGAAAAAAGAAAAGAAAAAGGAATTACACAACAGCAGTTAGCGGACAGGCTTGGAGTTACCAATAAAGCGGTGTCAAAGTGGGAGAACGGGAAAAGCATGCCGGATATCGGGATTATACCGGAGTTGTGTAAGGTGTTGGGTATTAGTGTAGCAACACTATTGAATGGGGAAGAGATAGAAGATGAAAAAATAATTCTTCGGCTTGCATCGATAATTAAAACCCTGAAAAACAATATTAAGATGCTATGGGTGATATTTTCAGGATTGGTTTTATGTAATTTGCCAGAACTGCTTATGAAGATTAAAGCTGTTTCTGATTTTTCGGAAACAAGCACATTTTTCAGTGGTATGTTAAACGGTGCATTTACAGGCTTACAAATAGGCGGTGGATGTTTTTTTGTCGCAGGTGTTGCAAGTATTATCAAAAATGCAAGAGAAAACAAATAAAACATTTTGTCAAGGCAAAAAGGGAGACTGTAAAAAACAGCTCCCTTTTTGGTTGTTTTTTTCTCAAGGGTGCATTGTTTGATTTTCGGTAAGTAGCAAGATATACTTAGCTTACAAAATAAATCTGCAGTTTATTTTCCGAAGTAGTATTGAGATATTGACCATATTGTCAAATAAGGAAGGGAGAACGAACATGGAGAATCATTTGGGAGCTAATATTAAGTGTTTCAGAAAGAATAAAGGATTTACACAAGAAGAGTTGGCAGGAATGTTGGGGGTTACACCGCAGGCAGTGAGCCGCTGGGAGTCGGAGGCAGGACTTCCGGATGTTTCGATGATTGTACCGATTGCGCAGACGTTAAATGTTACGACTGATGCACTTCTCGGATATCGTGCCCAGAGTCAGGACGAGATGGTGTCAAAGAAGGTTTTTGAGAATCTGGAAGAGTACTATAAGGATGTTACGAATCCGGGTGCAAATGCGCTGAAGGCGTGCGAATATCTGGCCGAGGAAGCGAACAAGAATCCGATGAACTATGATATCGTATTGAAATATGTGCAGAACGTTGCAGGTCTGAGCTATTACATTGATATGGAAAAGCTTTTGTCAGATCAACCGGAAAAAGCGAAAGCAATCTTAGACGATGGTATCAAAAAGGGACTCAATGTCATCCGTTATTGCAACGATACCAAGAAGGTGAATAAGGCGCACCATGCACTGGCTTGGATTTACATTCATAGAAAGGACTTCGACAATGCGAGAGAGCATGTGAATGTGCTTCCGAGTCTGGTAGGACACAGCATCCGTGAGGAAATCAATATGTCACTGGTGTTCTTCGAAAAGGGCTTTGATGCCATGAAGGACAGTGCGGTAGAGTTCAACAAGCTGTTGTTTGATCTCATTACACATCAGATTCAGACCTTAACCACGCACTATTGTTACTTTGGTACGTATGAGGAAGCGATGGAGCTTTGTGATTGGTGTGAGGGTCTTGTTAAGGCGTATGCTGCAAAACCGGAGTTTGTGACGGATACTCTCAGCTGGTGTTTGAGAAAATTTAACTTCAGTAAGATGAAGGCTTGTGTAAGAGCAGGAAAGAATGAACAGGCGAAGGAACTGTGTGAAGCATACCTGAAGGAAATTAAGGAGAATGGTACGTTTTCGGAAGAAGAGTATCAGTCGGTAGAAAAAGAGTTTAGAGAACAGATTTATATACTGTAATGTGAACAAGTGGTAAACAGCTCGGAACCGGAATGGGTTCCGAGCTGTTTGGATTTTGGTTGTGAACGAAGCGGAGAAGAAGTATAATGGTGAAAAGTTGAGTTTGCGCTTCAATGTTTATCGGTGTAGGAAAGGCATGGATTCGTATGGAACACGCAATATGGAAGAGCGAAGAATTGACAGCGTTTGAAGTTGCGGAAGATTATTTTTATGAAAAGAAGATCCGTGAAGCGAGTTACAGGGGAGAGCTTCGGTGTCCGGACCCGGAATGCAGGAATCCCATCCTGAAGTATTGTCACGGAGAGATAAGAGAACCATATTTTGCGCATCGGGATATGACGGAGTGTGACTATCTGGAATATGAAAAAAGCAGCGGGATGTTCCGTGAGATCCGAAGAAAGCTGTATGAGCATTTTGCAGGAATGGATTATCCGGTAGCTATCGAGGTGAAGGTTCTGGCGCATCACTATACACCGCTTCTGTTTACCTGGGAGGATGGCAGGAAGACGGCTTTGGAACTTGGGACGAAGTCAACGAACGTGAGGGAAGTAGAGGCGCTGAATGCGGAGTATAAAGAAAAAGGATTTGAGGTTGCTTGGCTTGTGGTAGATGAACCGGCACGCAGTGTGACGGAAGGACATACCTACTTTATGAAGCGTTTTTGCTTGAATGAGTCTGGTAACAATTCTTTGATTGTGCTCGGATATGATGGAAACCGGGTGACACAGTATAAGGAAGACCCGAACCGTTATTATGAGAATGAAAGAGAGCTGGTTTTTTCTGAGTATCCGCGCATGTTCATAAAAGAATCTCATAGGAGCGAATTGTGTTTTGAAGGCGGAAGATTAACAGCAAGAGGTTTTGAGGAGCAGTTTGCAGCCTATGTGGAAGCAAGAAGAAGGCACGCACTCGGAATATTTGAAGAAGAGATGCAGGAAGAGAAGTTGGAAGAAGAGCGTAGAGCAGCGGAGCGAAGAGAATATTTTCGAAGGATGGAGGAACTACGGAGGAGATAGAGAAATTCTGTAACAGAATATAAGGCGCGTTTGACTGAGGATAGGTAAATCTTTTGGGAAGTTTATCTTGTTCTTGGTCAAATTAGTTTTGTGGAGAACTAAAACGAAAGGAAAATAAACTTGACATGGGAACGGGCAGATTGTATAATTGGTTTGAAAATAAAACAAAACAGTTTATAAATAAACCAAATCGAAGCGGAGGCTTGGTGGTGAGCTATGAATCTATATTTTGAATTGCTAAAAAATCCAATCTTTACAATGGAGGATGTACAAGAATATTATGCTCATTTGGAAAGTGCAAGGTCGGCGGTCAAGCGCTTGATGAAAGAAGGAATGGTAGCCAAAATACGTAATAATATGTACACCTGCATTAGTGGAGAAACAGGTGCTCCGGTAGCGAATCGGTTTCAAATAGCCAGCCATATTACGCCGACGTCCTATGTATCGCATCATACAGCGATGGAGTATTATGGGATTACGGATCAGGTGTTTTATGATGTATACGTTTCTTCGGAGACAAGTTTTCGTGAATTTTCATTTGATGGGTATACCTATCGTTATGTTGTGTCGAAAAGCTTGGAAGGCATTGAGCGCCCTCCGTACAGCGGTGGAATTGCAGTGACGAATTTGGAGCGAACCATAGTAGATAGTATTAAGGATATGGATAAGATTTCCGGTGTTGAAGAAGTGGTGCAGGATATTGAAAGTATTCGGAAAATGCAGGAGAAAAGATTGTTGAAATATTTGGAGCTCTATCAAAATCAGTTTTTATATCAGAAGACGGGGTTCTTGTTATCGGAACATAAGGAGGAAAGGGAGCTGTCAGATTCTTTTTTCGAATGCTGTAAGGAGAAGATTGGTAAGAGCAAGCGATATTTTACCCATGACCAAATAGGGGGACGGTATGATGCTACTTGGAAACTGGTGGTGCCGGAGGATATATGGAGCATGAAGAATGGGGGAATGCCGGATGCCGATATATAACAAAGTTGAAGTCGGACGTGTGGCACAAGAGCATGGATTTGTTAGGGATACTTTTGAAAAAGTATTACGATTGAAGGAAGTGCTGCAATATATAAATGAGCATGAATATTTAGGAGAACATCTTCTGCTCAAGGGAGGAACAGCGATTAATCTGTCTGTTTTTAATTTGCCTCGGTTGTCGATAGATATAGATATGGATTACACTCCGAACGATACGAGAGAAGATATGTTGAAGGCGAGAGAGAAGGTTACAGCGCTTATAATGGCGTATATGGAGGCAGAGGGATATTATCTTTCGGACAGCTCGCGTTTTACTCATAGTTTGGATGCGTTTCATTTTCGGTACCGGAATTGTGGCGGAAACAGAGATATGATAAAGATTGAATTGAATTATTCGTTGCGGGCGCATGTTTTTGAGCCGGTACATAGACGGATTCTTCCGGCGATGTTTGACGATGATGGCATGATTCGAATAGTAGCACCGATGGAAATATTTGCAGCAAAAGGAAATGCATTGATAAGCAGAGCAGCTGCGAGGGATTTATACGATTGGGGAAATCTTATCGAAGAAAAACTGTTTGCAGATAAAAGGGACATGTTTCGAAAGTGTTTTGTTTTTTATACAACTATTTCAGCAGAAAATATTAATAGAACATTTGATACATCGGCAATTGATTCGCTTCGTTTTGATAAAATTCGCAGAGATTTATTTCCGGTACTAAGCAAGAAGGATAATTTCAGGTTGGAAGAAAGAAAACAACAGGCAAAGGAGTATATTGCAGAATTGATGCAATTAACGGAGAGAGAAAACGAGTATATGGATCGGTTTGTCGCAAAAGAGTATAGACCGGAGTTGTTGTTTGAAGATGAAGAAATTGTGGAACGTTTGAAATTACATCCTATGGCACTTTGGAAATGTCAATGACAAAACAGAGCAAGGAAAGACAGGAAGCATTGTCTTGTATCACATATAATCCGTCAAGAAAGGAGCGGTACCGATGGAATGGGTAAAAGCAATTAACAGTGCGATTGCGTACATGGAAGATCATCTGACGGAAGAGATTACGCTCGGTGATATCGCGGAAAGCGTATATATTTCTGCGTTTCACTTTCAGCGCGCTTTCTCGATGATGACCGGCATGACGCCGACGGAGTATCTGCGTAACCGACGCCTGTCACAGGCAGGGGCAGAGCTGGCAAAGGGAAATACGAAAGTTGTTGATGTGGCAATGAAGTATGGGTATGATTCACCGGAAAGCTTTACAAAAGCATTTGCGAGATTTCATGGTGTTTCGCCGATGCAGGTGAGAAAAGGCAGTTCCGTTAAATTCATGAATCGGTATACAATCCAAATCAAAATTGACGGAGGATATGTTATGGAGTACAAGATTGAGAAGTGGGAAGCAATGGATCTGCTGATGCATGCAAAGGAGTTCAGGGCAGAAACCAGTGAGCAGGAAATCCCTGCTTTGTGGGATGAGTATTATGCTAATGAAGCTTACAAGAAGGTACCGGGTTATCTGGGCATCTGTGAACAGAAGAAAACGAACAGTGATGTATTCCGATACGGAATCGGCTGTCAGGCTTCGGATGTGGACGGGGTTCCGGATGGGTTTGAGCTGATTCATATTCCGGAGTACACATGGGTGGTATTCCGTTGTGTAGGTCCTTCTCCGGATGCAATCCAGGAGATGTGGGACAAGATTTATAAGGAATGGCTTCCGGTAGCGGAGTATGAACTGATTTCGGATTATTATATTGAGAATTATCTGCCGGGAGATCCGACAGCACCGGATTATGTAAGTGAAATCTGTATTCCGGTAAAGTGCAACTGATAGGGAGGACAAATGATGAACGCATTGATAATGAACTGCAGTCCGGTAAGAAATGGTGCAACTGCGGAGATAGTGAAAACTGTTGCGAACTGCTTAAAAGAAAAATATGAAATAAGAAGCATCTGCATTGATGATTATAAGTTTGATTACTGCAAGGGATGCAGAGTGTGCCATGATACGGCAAGATGCGTGCAGAAGGATGATGTGGATAAAATCATCGAACAGTATGAATGGGCTGATGTTATCGTATCGGTTGCTCCGTCGTATTGGGCGGACGTCCCCGGGCAGTTCAAGGCGTTCATTGACCGCTGTACGCCGTGGTGCAACACGCACGAACCGCACGCAAGTATCAGCAGTGGAAAGAAAGGGTATGCAATTGCATTGAGAACGGGTCCGAGTATGCGGGAGTGTAACCGCATTATCGAGAGCATTGAACATTTCTACGGACATATGGAGATCGAATGCTGTGGAAGTCTTGGGCTGTGTTCGATTGAGTATAAAGAGGCAGTAGGGCCGAGAAAGGCAGAGATAGAGGAGCTTTGCAACAGGATATAGTAAGATATACAGTGAAAAATAGTGTAAAAATAGTGAAAAAATAGTGAAAATTTAATGGAGTTTTTTCTTGAAATACGGTATAATAATTTAAGGAAAAACTCTTTTTGAAAGGATGATATTTATGATAAAGGTTACGTTAAGCAATGACATACTGAAGAAAATATCATCGATTGATGAAAACCGATTTTCACTAAACACGATAGAGCTTCCGGTTACGATTAAAAACAGATTGCGGAAAAATTCTAAGAAAAAGAGTTCGTATGCGTCAAATAAAATTGAAGGCAATCCACTTACGGAACAGCAGGCTGATGAAGCAATTGAGCGGGATGCGCATAAACACTTTTTGAAGCCGGAGCAGGAAGTCAGAAATTATTTTCTGGCATTGAATCTGCTTGAGGAAAAGCTTAAAAGAAAAGAAGCTTTTTCAAAAGAAATGATACTGGAAGTGCAGGCAATGGTGGAAAAAGGTGCATCCAAAGAAAAAATCGGATTGAGAGGTCCGATGCCGCCGGGAGTGTTGTTTGCGGTATATGATTCAGTCACCGGAGTTCCAGACTATATTCCACCGGAGTATTGTGATATTCCGGCGCTGTTAGATGAGTTGGTTGAATATGTGAATACAACGGACGATCATCCATTGATAATCGCAGCGGTCGTTCATTATCAACTGGTTACGATTCATCCGTTTGAAGATGGAAATGGAAGAACGGCACGACTTATGTCGGGATATATATTAGATTTCTATGGATATGGATTTTATGGGATTGGGTCGCTGGAGGAATACTTTGCATATGACCCGGATGAGTATTATGCGTCGCTTCAGATGGGGTTGCCGGCATTGTATTATTCGGGGCGAGAGAATCCGCCTCATCCTGAGATTTGGATAAATTATTTTCTGCGCATGGTGGAGTTGTACTCGAAAAAGGTATATGAACTGTCAAAAGGAGCTCAGGAAGACGATATGGAAGGAAGTCTGTCGTATCTGAGTACAAAGGAAAAGGATTTGTTGGCGTTTCTTTTGAAGAAACGGTTGTTGGAATTTACACCGATTGATGTAAGTAAGATGCTTGGTGTAACAAACAAAACAATAATAAACCGTTGCGCTAAACTTACCAGTAACGGTTTTTTGGTCCCTAATATCGTAAGTCAAAGAATTCGCTCATATTCATTGAGTGAGTTTACAAAGAGGAATGAAAAGAGTATCCTTTCGAAGATTCGATAAAATATTGAAGAAATTATGAAAAAACACTTGACTGTAAACCTTGTTTATACCTTATAACGTATCAAAACGAACGTCGTTCGCAAATTTGTGCTGGGAAGCCAAATCTGCGAATGCTGAAAGACGGAGGGTATTATGACAATTAAACAATTAGAACAAGAATTAGAGATTCCGAGAGCTACGATAAGGTTTTATGAAAAGGAAAGGCTGATTGCTCCGAAGAGAAGTGATAATTCTTATCGAGAGTACAGTGACGAAGATGTTGCAATTTTAAAGAAGGTTATCATTCTTCGGAAAATCGGTTTATCCGTTGCCGATATCAAGAAGGTGTTGGATGGAGACTGTACCCTGCAGTCACTGTTGGATAAGAATATATCGGAGTTGCAGAACCAGATGAAGGAGCTGGAAGGTGCGATTAATGTCAGCAAGCTGATGAAAGACCGAAATGAAGATATCTCCAGTTTGGACGAGAACCGATACTGGACAGAGATGGAAGAACTTGAAAAGGCGGGCAGCAGGTTCAAGGAGATACTGAATGATGTGTTGGAGTATGAGAAAGGGGTTATACAGAAGGAGTTCCAGCTTGTAAACGGCGAGGGAGAATTGATATTTGGTCCCCGAGGATGGAAAGAAAACCTTATAAGAATCGTGGGTACATGCGCTTGTTGCGGTTTGGTATGGTTCCTGTTGGAGGGACAGAAGCGTAGTTTTGGTGACTTTCTGGAAGGCTTCTTCTGGCCATTTGTGTGTATCCTACTTTCTTCTGTCTTTGGATTGCCGGTCCATTATATCGGCAAGAAGAATCCGAAACTGGCGAAGAAGATAAAGAAGGTCGGAACCGGGATTGCGGTGGCATTTACGATAGGATTGCTTATATTGGCGTTTGTGCTAAGGGAGCGTACTCGCCATTGACCGCATGGCCTTATGATGGTACTATTGTTTTGGAACAAGCTACAAAGAAAGCAGGGGTAGTAAACCGTGAGTATGAATTTTCAAAGAAAGCTTCCTATTCCGCAGGAAGTGAAAAAAGAATATTCTTTATCGGATAAAATGGAACAGGTAAAAGCAGAACGTGATGCCCAGATACGCGAGGTCTTTAGTGGGACTTCCGATAAATTCATCTTGGTTATCGGTCCGTGCTCTGCGGATTACAGTGAACCGGTACTGGAATACATTTCCCGCTTGCGCAAAGTCCAGGATCAGGTTTCGGATAAGATTATTATTATTCCGCGTGTTTATACAAACAAACCGAGAACAAGCGGACAAGGCTATATGGGAATGTTGCATCAGTCCGATCCGGATGCAAACCCGGACCTGTATAAAGGCATTGTTTCCCTTCGAAAGCTTCATCTGGAGGCGCTTCGGGATTATGGGTTCACGTGTGCAGATGAGTTGCTTTATCCCGAGAATTACCGTTATCTTTCGGACCTTCTTTCTTATGTGGCAGTCGGTGCGCGTTCGGTGGAAAATCAGCAGCACCGGTTGACGGCAAGCGGCGTTGAGGTGCCGGCCGGTATGAAGAATCCGATGAGCGGAGATCTCAATGTTATGTTGAATTCAATCAAGGCGGCGCAGACCAGCCATACCTTCCTTTATCGAGGATGGGAGGTTATCAGTGACGGAAATCCCTTTGCCCATGCGATTCTTCGCGGTTATGTTGACTATGCGGGAAAAAGCACTTCAAACTATCATTACGAAGACTTGGTTCAGTTGGATGAATTATATGCTGCGTCCGGGCTGGTTAATCCTTCGGTTGTTGTGGATACGAATCATAATAACTCAGGAAAGAAGTATCTGGAGCAGGTGCGTATCGCGAAGGATGTTGTTCGCAGCCGTAAGCACGATGCGAATATTAAGCGCCTTGTAAAGGGTTTGATGATTGAGAGTTATCTGGCAGACGGTGCGCAGAGTGTAGGCGAGCATGTATACGGCAAATCCATTACAGATCCTTGTCTTGGTTGGGAAAAGACAGAACGGCTTATTTTCGAGATTGCA
>JAZSIB010000093.1:0-5662 GCA_045533585.1 Lachnospiraceae bacterium
AATACTTGCCTGACTCAAGTCAATCTTAATGTTTAAGCTTTCAACACTCTCGATAGTTTCCACCATCTTAGTACTTAATACTTCATTTAGTGCTTCAACAGTCTCAACGCGCTTTACTTCTACTACGTTCTCTGTGATATCCGGCAAATACTCCTCAGTTACTTCCGACGCTTCAACAGTTAATTTACCGTCTTCATCAATCGTAATTGCATTGATAACCTGTGGAGGAAGAATCTCAGTGACGGTCATACTAATACCTTTACCTGCCTCTACCGGTACAACTGCAGCTACCAGCGAGCTGGTACCGTCTTCATTCGTTACCTTCTCATAGGTCGTTACTTCAACAGAACCTTCCTGTACGAAGGAAGATGCCTTTACCTTTACGTCGTTCTTAAAGTATTCTTCCACCTTCTGAAGAACTTCCTGCAAAGCGGTTGTATCTTCTGAACCCGCAGAACCCTCCTGCGCACCTGCTGATGTTCCACCAGTGTTCTTCTTTACAAGATATTCGAAGATATCTTTTTTCTGAATTGCAGGCGCTGTTCCATCCTCATTCATCGGAAGCTCATAGTCAACTTCCGTAACCGTAATCGTACCTCGGATTGCCATGGTAGTATTCGGTGTATTAATCTCATATGTAGAGCGGTCAGACAGCTTGTTTTGCACTTCCGTTACCATGTTACCGATTTCGATATTTACGATAGTCCGGCTATCCTTCTTCGTCCCCTCTGCAATCAGCTCAATCAATGCATATCCTTCCAGATATACATACTTGTCATCATCGAGCTTCATACGAACATAGCTATTCTCACCTACCGTCACCGTGTCACCGGAACGCAGCTTCATATCCTCATATGCTGCGATTTCCTTATCTTCACGATATACCATACTCTCACCAACACACTCAATTATCTCAAGTGTACGGTAGGTCTCCGGTTTCCGTAAAACAAAAACTACTACTGCAACGATAGCTATGACTGCCACTGCCGCTACAGCACTAAACAGTAGTGTTTTCTTGGATTTTCCTTTCATCTTACGTGCCTCCCACAACATGTCTCTCAATTCGACAACTTAGTATATAATTATACCACATCATATAATATTAGCAATCAGATTCAAAGGATTTATTTAAGTTTTTATCTAATGCATAATCTTAAGTATGGACGAGTAGTAATATCATGTGATAAAATACTGCTGTTTTACAGATACATCCATACCGGCACCGTTTCAAAACGATGAAAACGAAATTACAACATCATGATTTCGGTACCGAATCTATACGGAGGAACCCTTATGTTATCCAACCTTTTTCCTGATTACAGCAGCGAGATTGTATTCATCGGTCTTCTTTTTGCCTTTCTCGCCACCTGTATACTCATTGAACTCTTAAAGAATGTCCTTCCCCGTGACGGCGGCAGAGCCTTTGCTGTCAACGGTGCCCTCTCGCAAGGTAAGCCCAGAGGTGCCGGTATCGTCTTTATCTTAAGCTTTACCGTATTTTCTCTACTCTTAGTTCCGGTCAGCCGCGAGATCATCATCTACTACATCATGATTATTGCAGCTATGATTAGCGGTTACCTTGATGACAGCTCCAAAAGTCCGTGGAACGAATATAAAAAAGCCATCATCGATTTCGCTATTGCACTTGTAACCGCCCTTACTTATGTAAACTTCAACGGTTCCACCCTGAAAATTCTGTGTCTGAATCTCAGCATCGACCTTCCGGCATGGCTCTTCGTACTCCTTGCTGTTATCCTTATCTGGGTAGCCATCAACGTAGTAAACTGTACCGACGGCGTAGACGGTCTCTGCGGCAGTCTCTCTATCGTAACACTGCTTGGCTTCTATGCGGTACTGCTCATCACCAACACTGCAAATGATATCGCACAGAGCATCCTCGTCATGATATCCTGTATCCTCGGTTACCTGTGGTTCAACGCGTCTCCAAGCCGTCTGCTCATGGGCGATGCAGGTTCGAGAGCTCTTGGTATCTTTATCGCTATCGTAACCCTGAAGACCGGTGCAGCACTGCTCTTCATTCCGCTTGCTATCGTATTCATCCTCGATGGCGGTCTCGGACTGGTAAAGGTATCCCTGCTCCGCTTCCTGAAGGTTCATATCTTGAAGAACACCCGAACTCCGCTTCACGACCACGCACGCAAGAACAAAGGCTGGTCCGATACACAGACCGTATTCCGATTTATGATATTGCAGATTGTCGTGGTGTGTGTGACGATTGGATTGATACTGTAAACGACAGCAACAAGAAAAGTCTGTATCCTGTATGGAACCTACTCCATATGAGAATACAGACTTTTTTTATACATTATCCAGATATTTCCCATCCAGAATATCCTTCAGATATGCACCATACTGGTTATGCTTTACCTCTTCATAAGCAGCAACGAGCTCATCCCTGCTGATCCAACCGTTGATATACGCAATCTCTTCCAGACAAGCCACCTTTCGTCGCTGGTGCGTCTCCACCGTTTTGATAAAGTTGGTCGCATCCACCAGACTTTCATGCGTTCCGGTATCCAGCCATGTATAGCCTTGTCCGAGTACATCAACATGTAGGCATCCCTTCTGAAGATACATATTGTTCAAATCGGTAATCTCCAGTTCACCACGTTTGGATGGCTTTAACTGTTTCGCATATTCCACAACCTGATTATCATAGAAGTACAATCCGGTTACACAATAATTACTCTTCGGACACTGTGGCTTTTCCTCTATGCTGACTGCCTTGCCGTCCTTATCAAACTCCACAATACCAAAACGTTCCGGATCATCCACATAGTACCCGAATATCGTTGCACCATTCCCGCTCTCAGCTATCTCCTTCGCCTTTACCAAACGCTCTTTCAATCCGTGACCGGAGAAGATATTGTCTCCCAAAACCATGGCAACCGTATCATCACCGATGAACTCTTCGCCCAATAAAAACGCCTGAGCAAGTCCGTCCGGCGAGGGCTGCACTTTATACGACAGCCGTAGTCCAAACTGTTTTCCATCTCCGAGTAAAGCTCTGAACCTAGGTATATCCTGCTCTGTTGAGATAATCAATATATCGCGTATCCCGGCATGCATCAGCACACTCATCGGATAATATATCATCGGTTTATCATACACCGGTAGTAACTGTTTTGAAGTTACCTTCGTTAGCGGATAAAGTCTGGTTCCATTGCCACCTGCAAGGATAATACCTTTCATAGATTTATCATGCCTTTCCGGCATAATGTAAGTATACAGCTTCACATCATGCGCTTATGTTTTATTTTATTCTACTCCAATAGTCTGCTTCGCCGTTCGAAAACTATTTACCAATCTGTGTATCCAGATGCAGGATATGTTCTACCAGCCAATCCGTAACAAATGTAAGCATCTTTCCGATAACAGCTTCCTGATCTTCCATCTGGTCTATCTCTTCCAAGTCATACTTCTCCAGCTCGTCCACAAATGCCTGATGTTGCATCTTCTGGGTAAAGATCTTCTTATACTGAATGGACTCCATGTACGCTTCTTCGTCTGCAAAGTGCTTTTTAGCGTAATCCATGAGTTTTTGCAGAAGGTCTCTGATATTGTCATATTTATCTGCGATAAACTCATCATTGAGCAGCTCATAGATCTGATTTGCATAATCAAACAACTGTGCATGTTCCTCATCAATCAACTGAATTCCGGTAAAATATTCTTTTTTCATCTCGTACATAATCAATCTCCTCCTTATGTTCACTGTTTCCATATATTATGAAATAATTATACAGTCTTCAATGAAGCAGTACTTTGATTAATCTTCTGAATAGACTCACGAGTTTGTCGTGCATAGTTTACATTCATCACAGTCAAATGATTCGTTTCTTCTGCACTGGCACTTACTTCTTCCGATAAAGCAGATAATTGAGTAATATTATCAACAATCTGATTGTTAGCCGTTGACAAATTGTCGATTCGATCGTTTATTTCCTGTATATTCTTAATTAAAACATTCATATTGCCGCTTAATTCGTCAAATGCGTCTGCAGCAGTGCGAATCATCTGATTCTGACTGTCTGCTGCATTTAATGAAACCTCAACCGCATCCACTACGGTCTTTGCATTGTCGTTCAGGTCATCTACGATATAGGTAATGCTTTCTGTAGACTTCTTTGATTCTTCCGCCAATTGACGAATCTGTTCTGCAATCACGGAAAAACCCTTTCCGGCTGCTCCTGCCCGGGAACTCTCAACCGATGCATTGATTGCAAGAATCGTCGTCTGATTGGAAATCTTTAATATCATATTGGCAATCGAAGCCACCTTCTCAACCTTATCCTGCAATTGTTCCATTGCATCTGTTACCAAACCATTATTCTCTGCAATCTGTTCCGACTGTTCCTTTAATCTCTCCATCATATCCTGATTGGTCCGTATTTCTTCATTTGAAACAGTTGCAACAGATACCATTTCAGAAGCGTATTCCTGAGTATTGGATATCGCATTCTGAATATTTTGTGTCATGTAATTTTGCTCTGTAATATTTTCTACTATCTTTTCCGTTGATACCGATATATCCTGCATACTTTGCGCAATATCTCCGGAAGCATCATACAGACTGTTTACCATTTCGGTACTGCTGCTTGTCTCTTCTTTTATCACATTCATAATCTGCATTTGGATTTCGCTTTGTTCTTCAACAGCTCCCAATGCATGGTCATTAAACAACTTTGACAATCTGCTAATGATATAGAGCATAACAAATACCGCAAATGTCATAATAACATTACAGACACCATTGATATCCGAATCAACAACACCCATATTTACTCTTGCTATCTGTCCTGCTACATAAACTATGATGCACCACAGCATGGTTGCTATGTAATACGTCGTATCGTAATATAAAACCGATACACCTAAAACACCCACAAACGACATACCCAGGAAGCCACCCGGTGTAGTCAGCGCAAAGAAAAGATACGCAATTCCTGCCTCAAGCGTAATACATATCCGCAAATATTTTCCGGCTTTGTTCCTAAAAAACAGGATGGCATCTATTCCAATAACAATAAGCATGACTGCCATACTATACGGTCTTAGCGAATTTGGAAAAGCTCCGTCCTTTCCCAATAATGACTGATATACAATCAACACACTAAACAGGATGACAATTGCAAGAAGATAAACACGATTCACGCGTTTCATTCTTTCAACAGGATCATTATAACGGAATTTATTCATACGCTCTGACATCCTTTCTTTACGTAGTCGGCTCTGCACAAACATAGGACTATTATACTATATTTTTCAAAACAATCCAATATTTCAATGAAAAATTTATCAAAAAAATAATAAAGATAAAAAACAAGGCTAATCCCACTGAATTCAATCAGTCGGATTAGCCTAAAATACATTACTTTACAGGATTTAATTAGAACTTGCCTGCGTCAGCTGCTTCCTGGATAGAAACTGCAACAGCAACGGTCATACCAACCATCGGGTTGTTACCTGCACCGATGAGACCCATCATCTCTACGTGAGCCGGAACGGAGGAAGAACCTGCGAACTGTGCATCGGAGTGCATACGGCCGAGGGTATCGGTCATACCGTAGGAAGCCGGACCAGCTGCCATGTTATCCGGGTGAAGGGTACGGCCGGTACCACCACCGGAAGCAACGGAGAA